>NZ_JBKFBA010000003.1:325127-350254 GCF_053345925.1 Rhodococcus sp. C26F | reverse complement strand
CCCTCGCCGGTCGTGCGGAGGCGTGGTTCCGTCAGTAGGCGGTGTTGATCGGAGCCGGGCTCCACAGACCGCTGCGCGTGACCGTGGCGGTGTCGAGCTCCGCGGTCTCCGTCGACGGATCGATCGGTGTGTACTGCTCGATCGCTCCCCAGTCGCGGTCCCAGTCGTGATCGAGATACGACGGGATCGTGCGGGCCCGCAACAACTGGTCGGTCCAGCCGAGAGGACCGCCACCGTTGTGGTCCTGCCACAGATCCGTGGAGATGGCACCGATCCGGTCCGGCAGGATCCGGTACTCGGGGATCTCGGCAATGCCGTTGCGGTGCACCATCTGCCGCTGGCACGGGAAGTTGAGACCGACAGCCCAGTCCAGCAGGACCGGTGTGTCGCTCCCGACGACCTGCTGCAGGGTCTGCGTCTGCGGCACGCGCGGCGGGGTGAACGCCAGCCACTGTTCGGGCGCGAGATCGTTGTCGGAGGCGACGATCCGCACCGCGTCGACCTCGCCCGGCAGTGTGTCCATCGGGACACGCAGATTCCTCCACGAGGGCGACGGACCGATGTCGATCGGCAACGCCCGTCCCAGCGCGGTCACGCTTCCGTCGGCCGCGGTGGTCCCGTATTCGAGTTCGAGTCGCTGACCGTAGGTTTCGGTGCCGTCGGCGTCGACGGAGAAGATCCGGCCGGCCGCGGCGATGGTGACGAGATCCCCGCGCGATCCGGTCGCGTCGGGCTCGGGCAGCCGGAACCAGGCGCTCGTGACGTCGCCGAGGGACGATCCGTGGCTGCCCAGCACCGGTGTGGTCGCCGGATCGAGCCCGAACGGCAATGCGACGGTACTGCCGTTGATTCCGGCTCTGCCGGTACCACCGCCGGTGCCACCGGTACCACCGGTCGAGCTCTGGTCGTCGTTCGTATCGACGGTGTTGGCGGTGCCGGCCGAGGCCGAGTCGTCGTCCGGGGTCAGATCGAGCGCGACACCACCCGGCGTGAACCCGTCCCCTCCCCCGGCATCGAGAGCGGAGGCCGCGTCGGCGCCGATGGGGGTGAGCACCGAGGCGTTCGGGTCCGTTTCGAGCAGCACGTCGTTCGCGAGTGCACACGAGTTGCCGGTGAGCGTGTCCACGTTCGACCGTGCCACCGAATAACCCGGGTACTGCGAGATCGCGCCCTTGGCCAGTGACAGCACCTCGAACAGCACCATCGCTGCGGCGGCGACGGTCAACGGCGGCACCGTCCACAACCGGGACGGGGTGTCGGTGCGGGTGGACGCGACGGGGTGGATGTGCCACCACGCGGCGAGCAGCAAGGCGACGACGGTCACGGCGAAGAAGACGGTGGAGAAGCCGAATCCGGCGACCGACGGCGGCTTGTCCCACCACGGGACCCCGTAACTCGAGACGTACCACCAGCCGTTGGGGCCGATGAACGACATGGTCACCACGAACGACACCGCCGCGGCGAACAGGGCGCGGTTGCGTCGCGACCGCAGCACCGCGGGGCCGGTGGCCACGGCGGCGAGCATCGCCACCGCGGCGGCCAGACCGGCATAGATACCGAAGTGGTGGGTCCACTTGGTGGGCGCGAACATCATCAGCACCAGCGCGCCGAGGGTGATGCCGACGATGCGGCGCGACGGTCCCTGCGCGGTGCCGGGGATGTGCCCACCGCGGCGCAGCATCGCCATTATCGCCACCGCCAGGCACAGCACCAGGGTGAAGACGGCGAACCTGCGGGCCAGCGAGCCGTCCACGGTGATCTGCAGCAGGTACTGGTAGCGCAGATACTCCTGGAACCACGGCACGTTCGGGCCGACGCCGTGCACGTGCTGCATCTCCAGCACCGCCGCGAGGGTCTGGTCGGCGAAGACCGGCACCAGGATCACCAACCCGGCCGCGAGCATCGGCGCAAGGACCGGCAGCCATCCCAGGGTCTGCGCACGCCGATAGAGGATGCGGGCGACCGGACGGGCACCGGCGATCAGCGCAGCGAAACAGATGATGCCCGACGGTCCCGCGGTGACGGTGAGCGCGGCGACGAGGATCGCGGCCGCCGCGGGCAGCAGACGCCGGGTGGCGATCGCGCGTTCGACCGAGCACCAGGTGAGCACAACGCCCGTCGCGACGATCGGTTCCGGGCGCAGTCCGTTGTTGAGCGGCAGCCAGAACGCCAGGAACACCAGCGCCCCGGTCCACATCGGAAGCCGGTTGCGGCGCAGCGCGACGCCGAGACGCGGAGCGACTTCGCGGCTGAGCACCCACCAGCACAGGATTCCGGCGGTCAGCGCCGGTAGCCGCATCCAGATGCTCGCCGTCGAGACCTGGGTCATCAGGGCCAGGACGTCGTAGAAGGGGGTGCCGAAGGGTGCCTCGGGCACACCGAACCACCGGAAGTAGTTCGCCATGTACCCGGCCTCGCCCGCCGCGCGGGCCATTCCGAGCTGGTAACCGTCGTCGGCGGTGTTCGCCCCGATGACGTGCCAGAGGAGCAGCGTTCCGACGACCAGCGCGTCGATGCGGGTGAACGACCACCACGACGCCGGCAACAGGCGGCGGTGACGACGACCGTCGGCACGATCGAGCCGGGCCAATGTCCACAACGCGAGTGCCGTGGCCACCACCGCGACGATCATCGCGACGATCTTCAGCACCGTCGGAGACGTCGTGAAGCGGGTGTCGACGGTCGCGGCGACCGAGACACCATCGAGTGCAGGTCCGGGCAGGTCGGTGAAGATGCCGACCAGCTGGGGCCGCAGGTCGCGGTCGAAGGTCCGCTCCCCCGACGCCGCGGCCGAGCCGGTGATCGTGGCGACGGTGCGTTTCGAGTTCGAGGACAGGGTGACCGAGCAATCCCCGGCCAGGTCGTCCACCGGCGCGGAGGCCAGCAGCGTGTTGCGGGAGATCACCTCGAACATCGCCGGCCCGTCGTCACCGGCCGCCTGGACACGGGCGATCAGCCCGTAGCGTTCACGGTCGGGAGCTCCTGCGGGAAGTGTGGAGAAGACGGTGCCGCCGTCCGGCAGCGCGTCGCGCACGGACCGGCACTCGATCGTGGCGTCGAGGTCGACCGGTGCGTAGGACACCAGCGGCGCCGAGATGCCGGCGTTGCTCTCGTTCTGCGGCCAGTCGATGGTCGCAGTGGTCTGTGTCACGGGCAGGAACGGCATCGCGATGGATGCGACGATCCCCACGACGGCGGCGAGCACCGCCCACAGACAGGTCCGCTGCTCGAGTGCTCGCCCGCCCGACGGCGCGCGTTCGGTTGTCACCGGCCGAGGCGAGCCCGACGCTTCTCTTGTCTCGGTCACGAGGAGCGATGCTATCGGTGACGGGCCGGGCCGCGAAAAGCACGCGATCCCGCACACGGGCGCTGCTGCGCCGGTGTACGGGATCGATGCGTTCGGGCCGGCGACGGAGAACGTCTACCTCAGAAGTCCCAGTCCTCGTCTTCCGTGACGACGGCCTTGCCGATCACATAGGAGCTGCCGGAGCCCGAGAAGAAGTCGTGGTTCTCGTCGGCGTTCGGCGACAGCGCCGACAGGATGGCCGGGTTGACGTCCGTCTCGTCCTTCGGGAACAGCGCCTCGTAACCGAGGTTCATCAGCGCCTTGTTCGCGTTGTAGCGCAGGAACTTCTTGACGTCCTCGGTGAGCCCGACCTGGTCGTAGAGGTCGGCCGTGTAGTGGGTCTCGTTGTCGTACAGCTCGAAGAGCAGTTCGAAGACCCAGTCCTTGAGTTCGTCGCGCTCGGCCTGCGTGATCGTCTCGAGTCCGCGCTGGTACTTGTAGCCGATGTAGTAGCCGTGGACGGCCTCGTCGCGGATGATCAGGCGGATCATGTCGGCGGTGTTGGTGAGCTTGGCCCGCGACGACCAGTACATCGGCAGATAGAAGCCCGAGTAGAACAGGAACGACTCGAGCAGCGTCGAGGCGGCCTTGCGCTTGAGCGGGTCGTCGCCCTTGTAGTAGTCGAGGATGATCTGCGCCTTGCGCTGCAGGTGCTCGTTCTCCTCCGACCAGCGGAAGGCGTCGTCGATCTGGCGGCTCGAGCACAGCGTCGAGAAGATCTGCGAGTAGCTCTTCGCGTGCACCGACTCCATGAACGCGATGTTCGTCAGCACCGCTTCCTCGTGCGGGGTGACCGCATCGGGGATGAGCGAAACCGCGCCGACCGTGCCCTGGATGGTGTCGAGCAGCGTCAGGCCCGTGAAGACCCGCATCGTCAGTTCCTGCTCGTATTCGGTGAGCGTGCCCCACGACTGGATGTCGTTGGAGACGGGCACCTTCTCCGGGAGCCAGAAGTTGCCGGTGAGACGATCCCAGACCTCGGCGTCCTTGTCGTCGGGGACGCGGTTCCAGTTGATCGCGGAGACGCGATCGATGAGTTTGACGCGCACGCCGTCGGCCGGCGAGTGTGCTGCTGCAGTCATCGGTTACCTACCTGAATTGTGTGCTGGTGCAAGGACTTTCGCGGAGAGCGGATCACAGCATGCAGGAGACGCAGTTCTCCACCTCGGTGCCCTCGAGCGCCATCTGCCGCAGGCGGATGTAGTACAGGGTCTTGATTCCCTTGCGCCACGCGTAGATCTGGGCCTTGTTCACGTCGCGGGTGGTGACGGTGTCCTTGAAGAACAACGTCAGCGACAGCCCCTGGTCGACGTGCTGCGTCGCAGCAGCGTAGGTGTCGATGATCTTCTCGTAGCCGATCTCGTAGGCATCCTGGAAGTACTCGAGATTCTCGTTGGTCATGTAGGGCGCCGGGTAGTAGACACGCCCGATCTTGCCCTCCTTGCGGATCTCGATCTTCGACGCGACCGGGTGGATCGAGCTCGTCGAGTGGTTGATGTACGAGATCGACCCGGTGGGCGGAACCGCCTGCAGGTTCTGGTTGTAGATGCCGTGCTTCTGCACGGACTCCTTCAGCTCGCGCCAGTCCTGCTGCGTGGGGATCGCGATGTCCGACTCGGCGAACAGCTGACGGACCCGCTCGGTCGCCGGCTCCCACACCTGATCGGTGTACTTGTCGAAGAACTCACCCGAGGCGTACTTCGACTCCGGGAAGCCCTTGAAGTACGAGCCGCGCTCGATCGCGATCTTGTTCGACGCACGCAGGGCGTGGAACAGCACCGTGTAGAAGTAGATGTTCGTGAAGTCGACGCCTTCTTCGGACCCGTAGAAGATGTGCTCGCGGGCGAGGAAGCCGTGCAGGTTCATCTGGCCGAGGCCGATGGCGTGGGATTCGTTGTTGCCCCGCTCGATCGACGGCACCGACGAGATCGTCGTCTGGTCGGAGACGGCCGTCAGGCCACGGATGGCGACCTCGATGGTCTGCGCGAAGTCGGGCGAGTCCATCGTCTTCGCGATGTTCAGCGAGCCGAGGTTGCACGAGATGTCCTTGCCCACATGGCTGTAGGACAGGTCGTCGTTGAACTCCGAGGGAGTCGAGACCTGCAGGATCTCCGAGCACAGGTTCGAGTGCGTGATCTTGCCGGCGATCGGGTTGGCCCGGTTCACCGTGTCCTCGAACATGACGTAGGGGTAGCCCGACTCGAACTGCAGCTCGGCGACGGTCTGGAAGAACTCGCGCGCCTTGATCTTCGACTTGCGGATGCGCTTGTCGTCGACCATCTCGTAGTACTTCTCGGTGACGTCGATGTCGGCGAAGGGCTTGCCGTAGACGCGCTCGACGTCGTACGGCGAGAACAGGTACATGTCCTCGTTCTTCTTCGCCAGCTCGAACGTGATGTCGGGGATGACGACGCCCAGCGAGAGGGTCTTGATGCGAATCTTCTCGTCGGCGTTCTCGCGCTTGGTGTCGAGGAAACGGTAGATGTCGGGGTGATGCGCGTGCAGGTAGACCGCACCGGCACCCTGACGGGCACCGAGCTGGTTGGCGTAGGAGAAGGAGTCCTCGAGCAGCTTCATGATCGGGATGACGCCGGAGGACTGGTTCTCGATCTTCTTGATCGGGGCGCCGTGCTCACGAATGTTGCTGAGCAGCAAGGCGACACCGCCACCGCGCTTGGACAGCTGCAGTGCGGAGTTGATGGAGCGGCCGATCGACTCCATGTTGTCCTCGATGCGGAGCAGGAAGCACGAGACGGGCTCGCCGCGCTGCTTCTTGCCCGAGTTGAGGAAGGTCGGGGTGGCCGGCTGGAAACGACCGGAGATGATCTCGTCGACGAGGTGCCGGGCGAGGATCTCGTCGCCGTCGGCGAGCGTCAGCGCGACCATGCACACACGGTCCTCGAAGCGCTCGAGGTAACGCTTGCCGTCGAACGTCTTGAGCGTGTACGAGGTGTAGTACTTGAACGCACCGAGGAAGGTCGGGAACCGGAACTTCTTCGAATACGCATGGTCGAACAGTGATTTGACGAACGCACGCGAGTACTTCTCGAGCACCTCGGGCTCGTAGTAGTTCTCCTCGACGAGGTAGTCGAGCTTCTCGTCGAGGTTGTGGAAGAAGACCGTGTTCTGGTTGACATGCTGCAGGAAGTACTGGCGGGCGGCGGCCACATCCTTGTCGAACTGGATCTCGCCGTTGGGGCCGTACAGATTCAACATCGCGTTGAGCGCGTGGTAGTCGAGATCCTTGATCGAATCGTCGAGGTGTGCGCTCGCGGCGGGAGCGGGATCGGTAATGGTCACAGTGCTGTCCCCACTTGTCGGAGTTAGGAAACGGCCGCGCAGTCACGTCCGCGACGCGCGTCGAATACGGATACGGATGTGGCTCAGGCGTTCTGGAGAACGGACTCCCAGAATCGGGCGAGACCGTCGCGGACACGCTCGACGTCGTCGGTCGTGCCCATCAACTCGAACCGGTACAGATACGGCACCTTGCACTTGCGCGAGACGATGTCTCCCGCGAAACAGTACGAGTCGCCGAAGTTGGTGTTACCCGCCGCGATGACACCGCGTATCAGGCTGCGATTGTGCTCGTTGTTGAGGAATCGGATGACCTGTTTGGGAACGTAGCGGGTATCACGGCCCGTGGCGGTCGTCCCGCCACCGTAGGTCGGCACGATCAGCACGTACGGATCATGGACCTCGAAATTCCCCTCACGATCGTGCAACGGGATACGGCTGGCCGGAATCCCGAGTTTCTGCACGAATCGGTGGGTGTTCTCGGATGTACTCGAGAAGTACACCAGCGATGTTCCCGGGATCGACCCCAGCGAAGCCATCGGTAGTCACCACTCTTCATTCGATTGCGAAGACCGGCCCGGGCGGACACGGAAGAACACGTCCGCTCGGAGACGACGACGATCGGGCCGCCGCGAACGCGGCCCGGGCTCAGGCAGCGACGGTGAGCGCCTTGATGCGGTCGGGGCGGAAGCCCGACCAGTGGTCGTCGCCGGCGACGACGACGGGCGCCTGGAGGTATCCCAGCGCCATGACGTAGTCGCGGGCCTCGGGGTTCTCACTGATGTCGACGACGTCGTACTCGATGCCGGCCTTGTCGAGGGCGCGGTAGGTGGCGGTGCACTGGACGCAGGCAGGCTTGGTGTAGACGGTGATGTTCATGAATGCCCCTTTTCCGACGGCCGTGGGCGGCCTGACGACTGACTGCTGTGCGTTACCCGGAAGCCCACTCATCCGTCCGATCCCGCTTCCCCGAGAGATCGTCGGCACTTGTGGCCCTCCAGCGGTCTAGACACTACACCTTGTGTCCGTCGGATACACAGAACCCAGGATGTTGTGACTTACAAAGGTGATATTCCCAGGTCGCGACCCTCCCTCCACGGCGTTTCGGGCGTGTCTCGGCGTGTCGCCGCAGCGCGTCCGAGAGAGACCTCGAGCACAGTGTGGCGGGCACCACCGACAACTTCGCGAGGTCACCGCGAGAACACTCTCCGGAGGGCCTGCGCGGGGAGCTCCGGGCGGGAAGAATGACTCCTCGTGTACCCGGTTCGCGCGATGCTTGCCGCACTGCTGGCACTGTCCCTGTGCGCCGCCTGCGACTCGCGCCGTGAGTGCGAACCGATCCCCGCCCCGCTCGACGAGACGAGCACCGCGTGTCCCCGCTTCGGCATCAGCACCCCCGGCGGCCCGGTGGCCGTCGACGAGTACCGCGCGGTCACCGAGGCGGTCGGCACCGCACCCGGCGCGGTGCTGTGGTTCGTCGACTTCCTCTCCCCGCCACCCCTCGGGGCCCTCGACATCGTGCGCGCCTCGGGAGCCGACCCGATCGTCACGTGGGAGCCGTGGCTGCAGCGCGACGACGGGACGTACGACCGGACGTCGATCACGATGGCCGACATCGCCGCCGGGATCCACGACGACCATCTCTACCGGTGGGCGGACGAACTCACCGCCTGGGGTGGGACGGTGTACCTGCGCTTCGCACACGAGCCGAACGGGGACTGGTATCCCTGGGGTCCCGCCGGCGGCACCCCACCGGACACCTACGTCGCGGCGTGGCGACACGTGCACGATCTGTTCGCTTCCAAGGGGGCCGACAACGTGCGCTGGATCTGGACGGTCAACGTCCCGCACGAGGGCAGCAGTCCCATCGCACCCCTGTATCCCGGTGAGGACCACGTCGACGTCGTCGGGGTCGACGGTTACAACTGGGGCACCACCCGGCCGTGGAGTCGCTGGCAGTCCCCCGAGGATCTGTTCGGACCGACCTTCGACGAGCTCGGTCGGCTCGCCCCGGGTCGTCCCGTCGCAGTCACCGAGGTCGCGAGCGCGGAGGCCGGTGGGTCGAAGCCGGATTGGATCCGGGATCTGGTGGGTTACTTGGACAGTCACCCCGCGGTGACGACGTTCGTGTGGTTCCATCACAACAAGGAAACCGACTGGCGCCTGACCAGCACGGCCGAGTGCGCGGCGGCCCTGGACGACGCTCTGCACAGGAGACACACCGCACGATGACATCCGAGGCGTCGCTGCTCCCCGACCATCTCGAGGACGAGCGCATGCGCGACGTCGAGCGGCTCGAGCTGCTCGACACCCCTCACGAGGAGCGCTTCGACAAGATCACCCGCATGGCGTGCCGAGTATTCGGTGTTCCGATGGCCTCGCTGTCGCTGATGGACCACGACCGGCAGTGGTTCAAGTCGATCCTCGGACTCGAACTCTCCGATGTGCCGCGCGAAAGAACGGTGTGCCGCACCACGATCGCTCGGGCCTACGAGCAGCCGAAGGATCCCGCACTCGTCATCCCGGATGCCGCGTCCGATCCTGCCTTCATGGACATCCCCGGTATCGGTGGTGAGGGTGGGATCCGGTTCTACGCCGGTTATCCCCTGTTCGGCCCCACCGGTCACCCCGTGGGCACCTTCTGCATCTACGACACCGAGGAGAGGAACCTCGATCCGGATCAGCTCGACACATTCGCGGAGCTGGCCGAGTGGGCTCAGCGCGAACTCGATCGTTCCGACGAACTCGACCGGGCCGCCGAGATCCAGCGGCAACTCCTGCCCCGGCCGCTCCCGGATCTTCCCGGTTACGGGATCGCCACGGTGTGCCTGCCCGCCTACATGGTGGGCGGCGACTTCTTCGACCACTACCGACTCCGCGACGGGGTCGTGATCACCGTCGCCGACGTCATGGGCAAAGGACTCGGTGCTGCGATACTGTCGTCGGCCGTACGTTCCTCGCTGCGCGGGGTCGGAAGAGTCTTCGACCGGTTCGGGCGGCCGGAAGGTGTCCTCGAGACCGGATTGGCGCTGTCGGTCGCCGCGGAACACCTCGCGGAGGACTTCGAGCACACCGGGACGTTCGTCACCGCCTTCGTCGCCGCGATCGACTTCTCGACGGGGCACATCGAGTTCGCCGATGCCGGCCACGGTCTGGCCGCGATCCGGCGTGCCGACGGCGAGGTCGAACCGCTCGACGGCGGCGGCCCTCCGCTCGGGATATTCCCCGAGACCACGTGGATATCGGCAACCGCGCAGCTGAATCCGGGCGACACTCTCGTGGTCTGCTCGGACGGTCTCCTCGACCTGCTCGACGAGCAGAGCGACCCTGCGGCACTGTGCCGATTCGTTGCGGCTCATACCACCCTGGAGGCACTGGTGGACGCTGCGCAAGCCTTGACGGAGAGCGAACCACCGCTCGACGACGTCACGGTCGTCGCGATACGACGGAACGAGGTGTTGTGAACGCCGTCACGAAAGAGGGCTACCCGTCCCCGTTCCTGCGTGTCCTCATCGTCCTCACGGTCGTCGTCGGCCTGAACTACATCGTCTGGCGCTGGTTGTTCTCGGTGAACTGGGACGCCTGGTGGATCGCGGTGCCACTGGTGCTGGCCGAGACATACAGCCTGATCGACTCCTTGCTCTTCGCGTTGACGATGTGGCGGTTGCGGAGACGCCCCGAGCCGCCGACGGCACCCGAAGGGATGACGGTCGACGTCTTCATCACCACCTACAACGAACCGATCGACCTGGTGTTGCGCACCGCTGCGGCGGCCGAGCGGATCCGCTATCCGCACCGGACGTGGATCCTCGACGACGGAGCCCGGCCGGAACTCGCCGCGGCCGCAGCCGAACTCGGCGTCGACTACATGACACGCTCGGCGAGCTGGACGAACAAGCCCCGTCATGCCAAGGCCGGCAATCTCATCAACGCCCTGCTGCACTCCGACGGCGAGTTCCTGTTGATCCTCGACGCCGACCAGGTGCCCGAACCCGAGATCCTCGACCGCACACTCGGATACTTCACCGACGACAGCATGGCGCTGGTGCAGACCCCGCAGTACTTCACCAATGTCCCCGACTCCGATCCGCTCGGCAGTCAGGCCCCGTTGTTCTACGGCCCGATCCAGCAGGGCAAGGACGGCTGGAACGCGGCCTTCTTCTGCGGGTCCAACGCGATCTTGCGACGTGAAGCACTCATGCAGCTCGGCATCGCCGGCTACGTCCAGGCCGTCGAGGACGGTGTGGAACACACCCTGCGTACCGCCGGAAAGGTGGTCGATCGCGCGCGCCGGAAGGTGCCCGCCGATCAGCCCGATGTGGCCGCGGCACTCGACTCGGTGCGCCGTGCCGTGCGCACGGCACGCAGGGAACTCCGGACCGGTGTGGCACTCGCCGACGTCACCTTCCGCTTCCAGCAGACGGTCGACGCCGCTGCACGCAGCATCGTCGACGCCGACTTCGGTGGTATCCGCGCCGATCTCGAGGAGATCGCCGCGCTCGACGCACACGGTACCGACGCGCTCACCATCGACGACACCGTGCTCGAACGCCTGGCCGATCGCGAATGGTCGCCGCTCGGTGCGCTCGAATCGATCCGCGCGATGATCCGCGNCGACGTCGACCGCGCGGAGGAGGCCGAACCGATGCTCGCGTTGGCGACCATCTCCGTGACCGAGGACATGGCCACCTCGATGCGCCTGCACGGCGCCGGCTGGAAGTCCGTCTACCACCACGAGATCCTGGCCTACGGGCTGGCCCCGGAGGATCCGAAGACGATGGTCACCCAGCGACTTCGCTGGGCGCAGGGCACGATCCAGGTGATGCTCCGGGAGAACCCGCTCGTCCAGAAGGGCATGACCCTCGCGCAGCGCCTGATGTACTGGTCGACGATGTGGAGTTATCTCTCCGGCTTCGCAGCCCTCGCCTATTTCGCGGCGCCGGTGATCTATCTCGTCTTCGGAGTCCTGCCGGTCGAGGCGTACAGCCTCGATTTCTTCTCGCGACTCGTCCCGTTCCTCATCCTGAGTCAGTTGTTGTTCTTCATCGTGGGCCGCGGGACGCCGACCTGGCGTGGTCAGCAGTACAGCCTCGCCTTGTTCCCGGTGTGGATCAGGGCGTGCTGGACCGCCTTCCTCAACGTGTATTTCGACAAGCCGCTGGACTTCGCGGTCACTCCGAAGACACGCCAAGGGGGCGAGGGTGTCCCGTGGTATCTGTTCCGGCAGCAGCTGCTCGTCATGGCGCTGCTGGTGGTCGCAGCGATCATCGGCACCGTGCGGTTGTTCCTCGGTGATATCTCGGTGCTGGGAGTCACCGCGAACCTCGTCTGGGTCGTCTTCGACCTGTTCATTCTCTCGGTGGTGATCCAAGCGGCCCGCTACCGTGGACCCGAAAGCGAAGGAGATCGATGAGCCACTACGAAACCCGCCAGGTGGGAACGAGCACCGTCGTGCAGCCCACGGGCCGCCTGAACATGGTTGCGGCACCGCGCCTTCGCGAGCAGCTACGTGGTCTCGTCGAGAACGGATCCAGCCGGCTCGTGGTGGATCTCAGCCGGACCGACTTCATCGACTCCTCCGGTCTCGGCGCACTCGTCTCCGGGTTGAAGGCCGCCCGTCAGGCGGGCGGCGACCTGCGGATCGCCGCACCGACCGCCCAGGTACAGAGCGTCCTCGCGCTCACCCGGCTCGACCGGGTGCTGACGACACACGATTCCGCGGACACGGCGTTCGATGGCGACTGACCGGCCACCCGAAGCGCAACCGGCCCAGGGCCCCTCGATGCGGTGGGAGCTGTCCGCCCCGACGAGCGAGGGCACCCTCGACCGGATCATGGATCTGGTCGCGGAGATGTTCGCCGCCGAGGAACTCGACGAGTCCGACCGCGTGCAGTTCGAGATCGCGGTCGCGGAGATCGCCGCGAACATCATCGAGCACGCCGGCCGGGAACGAGCTGTCTCGGTGACCCTGACCCTGGAACTCCACCCGGATCGTCTCGAAGCAGTATTCGTGGACGACGGGGCCCCGGCCCGTGTGGATCTGCGTTCGGTCGAACTCCCGGATGCTCTCGCCGAGCGCGGTCGAGGACTCGCCATCGCCCTCGCCGCGCTCGACGAACTGCGGTACCGGCGGCAGGCCGGCACCAATCGCTGGCTGCTGGTCTGTTACCGGTCCGACGCGTCAGGGCAGTCCGGGCAGTAGGTCGTCGAGGCGGGCCGGCAGGTTCCGGACCCGCACTCCGGTCGCGTGCCACAGGGCGTTGACGACCGCCGCGGCGCTGCCCACGATCCCGATCTCACCGATCCCCCGCGACCCCATGGGTGTCGCGTGCAGGTCCTCGTCGTCGAGCCAGTCGGCTTCGATGTCACGGATGTCGGCGTGTGTCGGCACGTGGTATTCGGACAGGTCGTGGTTGACGACGTGCCCGAAACGCGCGTCGCGGATGCTCTCCTCGAACAGCGCCATCGAGATCCCGAACGACATCCCGCCGATGAACTGCGAACGCGCCGTTCGCGGATTGATCACCCGTCCCACGGAGAACAGACCGAACATCCGGGGCACCCGGATCTCGCCGGTGTCGGCGTCGACGTGCACCTCGGCGAAGTGCGCACCGAACGATTGCGCAGTGTAGTGCTCGAGTTCGCGGTTCTCGGCTGCCGACGCGGACAGTTCGGCACCCACCGGCGGGTCGTCGCCGAAGTGCTTGCCGAATTGCTCTGCGGCCGTGACGATCGCGGTACCCCAGGACGAGGTGCCCGACGATCCGCCGGCCACCGTGCCGTTGGGCAGTGCACTGTCGCCGATCTCGAGGTCCACGTCCTCCGGTCGGCATCCGAGTGCGTCGGCTGCGATGAGGGTCAGGGTCGTCCACGCGCCCGTACCGAGGTCGGTGGCTCCGATGCTGACGGAGTAGCGCCCCTCCCCGAGGTGCCGGATCTGGGCTTCCGAGCCGGGATTGACCATGTGGGGATAGGTCGCGACCGCCATGCCGGTACCGATCAGGGTGTTGCCCTGCCGCCGGGTGCCGGGTTCGCGGTCGGACGGATCCCATCCGAATCGCTGTGCTCCTTCGCGGAGGCATTCGACGAGTCGGCGCGACGACCACGGCTTTCCCGTCTCCGGATCCGACTCGGGTTCGTTGCGGATGCGCAGTTCGATCGGGTCGATCCCGAGTTCGGCGGCAAGCTCGTCCATCGCGACCTCGCCGGCGAACATGCCCGGCGCCTCGCCGGGAGCGCGCATCCAGAACGGCGCCGGCACGTCGAGGGTGATCGCGCGATGCGACGTGCGGGCGTTGGCGACGTCGTAGAGATTGCGCAGCGGCACCCCCGCCTGTTCGACGAATTCGGTGACCCGGGACGACTGGGCGAACGCCTCGTGCACGAGACCGGTGAGCTTGCCGTCACTGTCGGCCGCGAGCCGGATGTGCGAGGCGGTCGGAGCGCGGTAACCGACGTAACCGAACATGTCGGGCCGGGAGACCGCGAACTTGATCGCTTTCCCGGGCAGGGCCCGCGCCGCGAGTCCGCCGAGGACGTCGTGCGCGTGAGGACCGCCCTTGGAACCGAATCCCCCACCGATGTACGGACAGACCACCCGCATCCGGGCCGCGTCGAGACCGAAGACCGGCGCGAGGGTCTCGACGACACCGTGCGGATGTTG
The DNA here is from genome assembly GCF_053345925.1 of Rhodococcus sp. C26F. Classification (NCBI taxonomy): domain Bacteria; kingdom Bacillati; phylum Actinomycetota; class Actinomycetes; order Mycobacteriales; family Nocardiaceae; genus Rhodococcus; species Rhodococcus sp. C26F. The sequence goes on along the minus strand of NZ_JBKFBA010000003.1, from coordinate 335,948 downwards.
CGTCGAGGTGTACAGCGTCAGGGTGTGTGCGTCGGTCTCACCGTTCGACGGCACGACGTCGTTCCGCCAGATCGCGACCACGGTGTGCGGCTCGAGTGGGTTGTTGTGTTCCTCGGGGGTGGAGTACCACTGATCGATAACCGTCTCGGCGCGGGCGAACGCCGCGTCGACGTCCCCTCGCTCGGTGTCGGGTTCGTAGCCGCCGTTGACGGTCTCGGGTGTGTACGCGTCGGGATGATCGGCGCGGAAGAGCGCGTCGTGCGGTTCCTCGCTGTATTCGACCTTCAGGAGCGAGCATGCCTCCCGGGCGATCTCGAAGCTCTCCGCGACGACCGCGCCGATGATCTGGCCCCGGTACAGCACGTCGGGTGTCTGCAGGACGGAGTACTCGCCCTCGGCCTCCTCGGTGAGACGTGGGGCGTTCCAGGGAGTGAGGACCTTCAGCACCCCCGGCACCGCTTCGGCGGCGGCCGTGTCGATCCGGTCGACGCGTCCACGGGCGATGGTGGAGGTGAGCGGTACGAGGTAGGCGGGGTCGTCGACCGGGTGCTCGTAGGCGTACGGCGCCGTCCCGGCGACCTTCGCCGGTCCGTCGATTCGCGCGGTGGAGCGTCCACCTGCTCGGATCGGCTCGGGGCTCATGCGGATCCACCTCGTTCCCGTCGTTCGTCGAGTTCGCGCAGGGTCGCCACCACGGTTCGCCGCAGCAGCGGGATCTTGTAGGCGTTGCCGTCGAGGGGGCTCGCGTCGGCGAGCTCGGCCTCGGCCGCGGCGGCGAAGACCTCGTCGGAGGGTTGTTGCCCGAGAAGTGCTTCCTCCGCGCGGTGTGCCCGCCAGGGCCGGTGGGCGACCCCACCGAATGCGATGCGGCACCCGGTGATCGTCCCGTCCGCAACGGTTGTCTCGGCCGCTACGGAGACCAGCGCGAAGGCGTAGGACGCCCGGTCGCGCACCTTGCGATAGGTGGACAGCGAACTCTGCGCCGCGGGGATCTGCACGCCGACGATGAGGTCGTCGCGTTCGAGCACGGTGTCGCGCTCGGGTGTGTCACCGGGAAGGCGGTAGAAGTCCTCCACCGCGATGGCGCGCTCGCCGTCCGGGCCGAGGACGAGGACTTCGGCGTCGAGCGCGAGCAGGGCGACCGCCATATCGGAGGGGTGGGTGGCCACGCAGTGCTCCGAGGCGCCGAGGATCGCGTGGTAGCGGGTGTATCCGCCGATGGCGGAGCAGCCGCTGCCGGGTTCGCGCTTGTTGCAGGGGGTGCTCACGTCCCGGAAGTACGAGCACCGGGTGCGCTGGAGCAGGTTGCCGCCGGTGGTCGCGGTGTTCCGGAGCTGGGGTGAGGCACCGGCGAGCAGTGCACGCGACAGCACCGGGTAGTTGCGCCGCACGAAGGGATGCGCCGCGAGGTCGCTGTTGCGGACGTTGGCGCCCACCCGGATTCCTCCGTCGGCGGTCTCCTCGACGGTGTCGAGCGGAAGGTGCGAGACGTCGACGAGGAGATCGGGGGTCGCGACGCCGAGTTTGAGGTGGTCGACCAGATTCGTGCCGCCCGCGAGGAAGACCGCACCCGGTGTCTCGTGCACGACGGCGACGGCGGCGGCGGGATCTGCCGGTCGCTCGTAACGGAGGGAGCTCATCGCGTCTCCTCCGTATCGAGTCGGCTGTCGCCGGCACCGATTCGGCTGTCACCGGCGGCGACGGTGCGGATCGCCGAGACGATGTTGGGATAGGCGGCGCAGCGGCACAGATTGCCGCTCATGCGTTCCCGGATCTCGTCGTCGTCGAGTTCGGGTGCCCGGTCGAGATCGGCCGTGACGTGACTCGGTGCCCCGTCGGCGAACTCGTCGAGCATGCCGACGGCCGAACAGATCTGGCCGGGGGTGCAGTAGCCGCACTGGAAGGCGTCGTCCTCGATGAACTGTGCCTGGAGCGGATGCATCTCCCCGTCGCCGAGTCCGGCGGCGGTGACGATCTCGGCGCCGTCGTGCGAGGCGGCGAGGGCCAGGCACGAGAGGGTGCGCCGGCCGTCGATCAGCACGGTGCACGCTCCGCACTGACCGAGATCGCATCCCTTCTTCGGGGACGTGATCCCGAGGCGGTCGCGCAGTGCGTCGAGCACGGTGGTGCGGACGTCGATCGGGACGCGACGCTCCACCCCGTCGACGTGGAGAACTATGTCGAGATCGGGTCGGTGGCCGGTATCGGTCCTCGTGTCCCCGCTTGTCATGGGCAAACCTCCGAACAGTGGGCTGTGTTCGGGGCATTCCCGCTGCAGGCGTCATCGAACCGTCGAGATGCGACGAGCGGAGCGCCGCGGCTCGGGCGGACCCTGCGGATACGCGCGGTGCCGGNCTCCGGCACCGGGGTGTCGGTCGGTCCGCCGGCCGCTCTCGGTGCCGGCGGTACCGGCAGGGACGACGGACGTCTCGATCAGGCGTTGGCGAGCACCTTGGTGGCGTCGGCCAGTGCGGCGACGACCGCTGCGACCTGCTGCGCGGTCTCGGCGTGCTCCTTGGCGTGCTCGCCGCCGAACTTGCCGAAGGTCTCGCCGACCGACAGCGAGCCGCCCTCGACGACCTTGCCGCCGGCGATGCCGACGACCTTGACCGCGTCCTCGAGCGCCCACTTCGCGGCGTTCTGGCTGGGCGACTGGCTGACGATGGCGACGGGCTTGCCGCTCAGTGCGCCGGCGCCGTAGGGGCGCGACAGCCAGTCGACGGCGTTCTTGAGCACCGCGGAGACGGTGCCGTTGTACTCGGGCGTGACGACCAGCACGGCATCGACCTCGGCAGCGGCGTCACGCAGGGCCACGGCCGCAGCGGGGACAGCCTCGCCGTCGAGATCCTCGTTGTAGAAGGGAACGTCGGCGAGGCCCTCGTAGAGGGTCACCTCGACGTTCTCGGCAGCAACCGCCGCGGCGGTCTCGGCGAGCTGGCGGGAGACGGAGCCGTCACGCAGGCTGCCGACGAGGGCGAGAACTCGGGTCATGGGAACATCCTCGGGTCGAAGTGGTTGACTACGCAATATTAAACGGACCGTGGTCCGCTTTATTCCCCGCCCCGCTAGAGTGTGACCTTGTGAACACTCGCCCCCTCCCGCACGCGGACGGTCGGGCGCTGCCTGCGGCGAACAGCCGGGCCCTTCCGCTGGCGGACGAGCGACTCTCCGAACGGGGCGACGCAGCGCGCAATCGTTCCCGTCTGCTCGACGCCGCCGCCCTGCTCGTCGCCGAGCGCGGCGTCGACGCCGTGACGATGGACGCCGTCGCGGCGCGGGCCGGGGTCGGCAAGGGCACCGTCTTCCGCAGGTTCGGCTCCCGCGCCGGGCTCGTCCGGGCACTGCTCGACCACAGCGAGCGCGAGTTCCAGCAGGGTTTCCTGTTCGGCCCGCCGCCGCTCGGCCCGGACGCCGAACCCCTGGCCCGGCTCATCGCCTTCGGTCGTGCGCGCATCGAACTCGTCGAGGTGCAGGGCGAACTGCTCCGCGCGGCCGAATCCGCCACCGACTCCCGCTACACCGCTCCCGCCCACCTGGTCTCGCTCGCCCACATCGACGCGTTGTTGCGTGCCGCCGGCGTCACCGGCGACACCCGATTACTGGCGACCTCACTGGTCGCGTCGCTCGAGGCCACCCTCGTGCTCCACCAGTGGCGCGAGCTCGGGCATCCGCTCCGCCGACTCGCCGACAACTGGGCCGAACTCGCACACCGTGTCGTGACCGGCCGAGGTACCCATGAAACCGGGTCGAGCGCCGTACCGTAACGGCATGATTCGCACATTCCGGATGCTCGCGGTCGCCTCCCTGGCAGCGGTGGCCGCCGCGTGCAGCACCGATTCGGATCCGGCCGACACCAACTCCGCCGAGGACCTCACCGGCCGCACCTTCGTCTCGACGAGCGTGACCGGCACGCAGATTCCGGGCGACGGACCGATGGTCGTCGAGTTCCCGGAGGACGGACGCATCTCGGCGACTGCCGGCTGCAACCGCTTCGTCGGCGGCGTCGACCTCTCCGAAGGCAGAGTGAAGGCGCCGGACCTGGCGAGCACGATGATGGCCTGCCTGCCGGAACGCGAGGGAGCCGATGCCTGGCTCACCACGCTGTTCGACGCCGAGCCGCGCTGGTCGCTCGACGGGAACACCTTCACGCTCACCGGCGACGACATCACGGTCTCGCTCCAGGACGAGAAGGTGGTCGACCCCGATCTGCCGATCGCCGGCACCGAGTGGGTGGTGACCTCGCTGCGCACCGCCGACGCCGTCGTCAGGTCGGTCGCCCTGGAGAACGCCGCGCCGACACTCACCCTGGCCGATGACGGCACCCTCACCGGGAACACGGGGTGCAACGAGTTCGGTGGCAGCGCCGAGGTCGGCGACGATGTCATCCTGTTCGAACCGCTCACCATGACCCGCGCGGCGTGCGCCGATCCCGAGCTCGCCGACATCGAGACGCACGTCCTGAACGTGCTCGCAGGTGAGACCACCTACACCGTCCAAGGCTCGTCGATGACCCTCACCGCGGCGAACGGCACCGACGGACTGGAGTTCACGGCCCGCTGATCCCTCCTCGGTACCGTGAGACCCATGCCGGGAGCAGTCCGCGTGGTCGTCGTCCTCGCACTCGGTGCGCTGCTGTCCGGGTGCGGAATGTTCGGGTCGTCGCCGTCCGACCCGATCGGTCGCCGTTACGTCTCGACCGAGGTCGAGGGGCGGCCGATCCCCGGCGGCGGTCCGCTCCAGTTGTCGTTCCCCGCTCGGGAGCGGGTCGCGGCGTCCGCCGGGTGCAACCGGTTCACCGGCACCGCCGACCTGTCCGGGGGCAGGATCCGCGCCGGGACGCTCGCGTCCACGAGAATGGCGTGTCCTCCCCCGCGCGACGGCGCCGACGACTGGGTGCGGACGCTGTTCGCGGGCACACCCCGGTGGGCTCTCGACGGGGAGGTGCTCACCCTGACCACCGGCGCGGTGACCGTCACCCTCACCGAACGTACGGACGGGCGCTGAGATCGTTCGTCAGCGAATCGTTCAGTAGCGCTCGACGAGCCAGCGGGCGAGTTCCTGTGCGCTGCGGTCGACCTGCTTCGGCCAGTCGAGCGCCGAATCGTCGGCCCGGTCGCTCACGTGCTTGACGAGCCGGCACCGCGCGCCCATGCGGCGGGCGGCGTAGGCGACCGCGAAACCTTCCATGTCGACGAGATCGGCGCGCGCGGACAGCGCGTCGCGGATCTGGGCGTCCGAGACGAACGAATCACCGGTGGCGAGCACGCTGCCGTCGCCGTCGTCGATCTGCACGACGTCCTGCACGGGGTGACCGAGGCTCTTCAGGATCTCACTGCTGATGTCGTGGTTGATCGCGGCGGACGGCAGGAACAGTCCCGAGTGGTGGGTGTGCAATGCGCCGGCGGTGCCGATGTTCACGACGAGCGGTCGCGCGTCGGCCGGATACGCCGCGAGCGCCGCGGTGACGGCCACCGCTGCGTCGACCTTCCCGATCCCGGTGATCACCGTCTCGTAGCGTTCCGGGACGTGCGCCGCCTCGGCGCGGGTTGCGGATACGACGAGGATCCCGTTCACGTACTGCCTCCGAGGTCGAGGGTCGCGAGTGCCGCCCGGTGCAGCTCCCGCCCGTACCCGGCACCGTATCCCGCGGCGTGCACCGCCAGTGGATGCAGCTGGTGCACGGGCACCCGATGCTCCCACCCGACGCGTAGCGGATGCGCCGACTCGTAGCCCTCGACGACCCGGCCCAGGTGCGGGCAACCGAAGAGCGCGAGCATCGCCAGATCCGTTTCGCGGTGGCCGCCGTGCGCGGCCGGGTCGATGAGGACGACGCCGCGCGGTGACCACAGCACGTTGCCGTTCCACAGGTCTCCGTGCAGACGCGCGGGCGGATCTTCGTCGTCGAAGGCTCCCGCAGCGACGAGATCGCAGGCGGCCTCGATGTCGTGGCACTGACGGTCGGTGACGCTGCCCGCCTCGACCGCGATGCGCAGGAAGGGCAGCACCCGCTCTGCGACGTAGAACGATCCCCAGGTGTCGTGCACGGTGCGGCTCATGGGGCGGCGGCCGATGAACAGCTGCCCGTCGTAATCGTCGGGTGCCGCACCGAAACCGGCGGCGCCCACGTCGTGCATCCGGGCGAGTGCGGCACCGAACTCCCGTGCGGCCTCGGCGGACGGGGATGCCTCGGCGATCCGCTCGAGTTCGATGTGGTGCTCGCTCACCGACCGCACCGCCGCCACCGGCATACCGGCCTCGGCGAGCCAGGCCAGACCGGCCGCCTCGGCCCGGAAGAAATCAGGATGGGCGTGCGGGTCGTGTTTGCGGAAGACGTCTCCGGTGCTCACCCCGAAGAGTCTGCCCGACCGCACACTTCGCCCCGCCCTCTTCGCCCACCCTCTTCTCCGTTGTATCGCAGCAGTAACACGGGAACGCTAGGGTCGTGAAGATGACGAACCTTCGCGATCGGATCATCGAAGAACTCGGGGTGAAACCCTCCATCGACCCACGCGCCGAGATCGACGCGCGGGTGCAGTTTCTCGCCGACTACCTGCGCAGCACTCCCGCGAAGGGATTCGTGCTCGGCATCAGCGGCGGGCAGGACAGCACCCTCGCCGGCAAGCTCGCCCAGCTCGCCGCGGAGAAGCTCCGCGCCGAGGGCCACACGGCGGAGTTCGTCGCGGTCCGCCTGCCCTACGGCAAGCAGGCCGACGAGCACGACGCCCTCGTCGCATTGGAGTTCATCGGAGCCGACCGCACTCTCGGTGTGGATGTGAAGCCCGGCGCCGACGCGACGGCTTCGGAAGCGGCTCGCGCGCTGTACGGCACCGAGACGCGTCTGCGCGATTTCGTGCGCGGCAACATCAAGGCCCGCGAACGCATGATGATCCAGTACGCGATCGCCGGAGAACTCGGCTACCTCGTGGTCGGCACCGACCACGCCGCCGAAGCGGTGACCGGTTTCTACACCAAGTACGGCGACGGCGGCGTCGACATCACTCCCCTGGCCGGTCTGACGAAGCGGCAGGGTGCGGCGCTGCTACGCGAACTCGAAGCACCCGAGAGCACCTGGATCAAGATCCCCACCGCCGATCTCGAGGACGACCGTCCCGCGCTGCCCGACGAGGAAGCGCTCGGCATGACCTACAGCGAGATCGACGACTATCTCGAGGGCAAGGACGTCACCGACGACCTCGCCAAGCGCCTCGAGGCCAAGTTCCTCGACACGCGGCACAAGCGCGTGATGCCCGTGGCGCCCTTCGACACCTGGTGGCGTGAGGATTAACCACCCGCGAAGGGCGGCAGGACGTCCACTCGGGACCCGGCCGGCCGGCCGAGGTCCCGGGTGAGTTCGCCCGTGCCACCATCGCCGGGTTCGAGCAGGAAGGCCGCCACCGACAGGACCCGCTCCATGCCGGCCCCGTAGCGGTCGACGAGGACGGCACGCAGCGCGCCGAGATCGGCGCCTTCCGGCAGGTCGATCGTGTCCTTCTCGCGTCCGGCCGCATCCGCTGCGGCCGCGAAGTACCGCACCTCGATCCCGGTCGTCACCTCAGCCACCGATAGCTCCCATGCTCCGCTGCGGCGGCGCGAAGTCCGCCGCGTCCATGCCGTGTCCGGCCCACTTGTTCCACATCGCCCCGCGCCACAGCGCGGCGAGTTCGTCGTCGGTGGCGCCGCCCCGCAGAGCGGCGCGCAGGTCGGTCTCCCGGTCGCTGAACAGGCAGGACCGGACCGTTCCCTCGGCCGTCAACCGCGTGCGGTCGCAGTCGCTGCAGAACGACCGCGTCACCGACGCGATGATCCCGACGGTCGCCGGTCCGCCGTCGACGAGCCAGCGTTCGGCCGGCGCGGACGGGTCCTCGCGTTCGGTCTCCGTGAGCGTGAACCGCTGCCCGAGCACGTCGAGCAATTGCTGGGCCGGCACCATCTGCGAGCGCGCCCAGTTCTGATCGGCGTCGAGAGGCATCTGCTCGATGAACCGCAGTTCCACGCCCTCGTCCAGGCACCACGCGAGCAGATCGGCCGCGCCCTCGAGGGTCTCCGGCATCAGGACGGCGTTGACCTTGACCCGACCCAGTCCGGCGGCCACCGCGGCGCGGATACCGTCGAGCACCGAATCGAGTCGATCGCGGCGCGTGAGCCGCGCGAAGTGCTCGCGGTCGATGGTGTCGAGGGAGATGTTCACGCGGGTCAGTCCGGCGTCCGCCAGCGCCCGCGCACGGTGCCGGAGACCGACCGCATTGGTGGTCAGCGCGATCGGCAGCCCCGGGGTCTGCTGCGCGCATCCGGCGACGATCTCCTCGAGATCGCGGCGCATGAGCGGTTCCCCACCGGTGAAGCGCACCTCGTGGACACCGAGTCGACCGGTCGCGATGCCCACCAGACGCACGATCTCGGCGCTCGTGAGCAGCTGGTCGCGCGGAATCTCGGGAAGTCCCTCGGCCGGCATGCAGTAGGTGCAGCGCAACGAGCACTTCTCGGTGAGGGACACGCGCAGGTCGCGGGCGATGCGACCGAAGCGATCGAGAAGCTCGGGCACGTCGGGCCGATCGGACACGTCGTCTGCGCGATCGCGCACGACCGGGATGCCCATGTCCACCGCTGTCATACGACCATCGCTTTCATACAGCCCAGTATGCCCACAACCGCCGATCGTGACATCGCATCCGGACAGACCGGGGCACACGCGGCGCGTCGTCGGCGGCGGGGCACGGCCCTCGTGTGCCTAGGATGGCGGCATGACGAGCGGCAGGCGGTCCGTGGAGGAACACGAACAGCACGTGGCGGCGTTGCTCGACCCGTTGCGGAAGAAGAGCCCGCTGCGTGTGCCGCTCGCGCACGCGCTGCACCGCACCCTCGCGGAGGACATCGAGTCGCCGCTGGACCTGCCGCCCTTCCGCAACTCCCAGATGGACGGCTACGCGGTCCGCGCCGGCGATCTCGCGTCGACCCCCACCGACCTGCCCGTCCAGGGCGTGCTGGCCGCGGGCGACACCGTCGCGGCACTCGAACCGGGGCACGCGCTGAAGATCATGACGGGCGCTCCCATCCCGGACGGCGCCGACGCCGTCGTCCCGGTCGAGGACACCCGTGCGACCACCCCCGACTCGGACGGCGCCGGCACCGTGACCGGCACCGTGACCGTCGAGCGCAGCGTCACGTCCGGAACCTATGTGCGTGAGGCGGGAACCGACGTCCGCAAGGGCGATCTGCTGCTTCCCGCGGGCACGGTCCTCGCCGCCCGACACATCGCCGCGCTCGCCGCCGTCGGCCTCACCTCGATCCCCGTCCGCGCACGGCCGCGGGTCGCGATCATCTCGACCGGCAGCGAACTCGTCACGGCCGGGAGCGAACTCGGGCCGGGCCAGATCTTCAACTCGAACGGGCCGGCGCTGGCCGCGAGCGCGTCGGCCAACGGTGCCGACGTCGTGACCATCGACCACTGCCACGACGATCCGGAGGAGTTCGTGACGATGCTCGAACATGCCGTGGGCGTCGCCGACGTCGTGTTCACCTCGGGCGGAGTGTCGAAGGGCGACTTCGAGGTCGTGAAGGACACGCTCGCGCCGCGGGGCGGGCAGTTCGTCTCGGTGGCGATGCAGCCGGGCGGCCCTCAGGGCACCGCCGTGGTCGACGGCGTGCCGATCCTGACCTTCCCCGGCAATCCTGTCAGCGCGCTCGTCTCGTTCGAGGTGTTCGCGCGACCCGCACTGCGGGCCGCCGCCGGCTATCCGCCCGTCGTGTGCGAGAGCTTGCCGCTCACCGAGGATCTCACGTCGATCCCGGGACGCCGGCAGTTCCTGCGCGGGCGACTCGACGAGAACGGGGTGACCCCCTTCCGCGGGCACGGGTCGCATCTCGTCGCCGGACTCGCCGCCGCCGACGTGCTCCTCGACATCCCCGCCGACACCACCTCCCTCGAAGCCGGAGACCTCGTGAAAGTACGGATCCTGTGACCGACCTCAGCCACCTGGACGACCAGGGACGCGCCCGCATGGTGGACGTCTCCTCGAAGACCGACACCACACGGATCGCCGTGGCGGCAGGCGAACTCGTCACCACTCCCGAGGTGGTCGCGCTCGTCCGCGCCGACGACATGCCCAAGGCCGACGTCCTGGCCACGGCCCGCATCGCCGGCATCGCGGCGGCGAAACGCACCTGGGAGCTCATCCCCCTGTGCCACCAGCTGGCGCTGTCGTCGGTGAAGGTGATGTTCGACTTCACCGACACCTCGATCACGATCGAGGCCACCGCGAAGACCAAGGGCCCGACCGGAGTCGAGATGGAGGCGCTCACCGCGGTCGCCGTCGCCGGCCTGACCCTGCACGACATGGTCAAGGCCGTGGATCCGGGCGCCGTTCTCGACGGCGTGCGGCTGATCTCCAAGGAGGGCGGCAAGCGCGGCCACTGGACCCGTGACGACGCACCCGGCCGGGACGAGACCGCCGGGGCCGGCGAACAGCCCGTGGAGAAGACCGGACGCTCCGCCGCCGTGGTCGTCGCGTCGACCGGTGTCGCCGCGGGCACCCGCGAGGACCGCACCGGACCGCTCATCCGGTCGTGGCTCGAGGACAAGGGATTCACGGTCCGCGGCCCCCTCGTCCACGCGGACGCCGACATCGCCGCCGGTCTCGCCGACGCGGTCCGTCCGGGCCCTGCCCTGGTCGTGACGACCGGCGGAACCGGGGCGTCGCCGACCGACGCGACCCCCGAAGCGACTCTCGCCCTGCTCGATCGTGAACTGCCCGGCATCGCGGAGTCGATCCGGCAGCGCGGACTCGAGGTCACCCCGCACGCCGTGCTCTCGCGCGGCGTCGC
>NZ_JBKFBA010000003.1:255923-325119 GCF_053345925.1 Rhodococcus sp. C26F | reverse complement strand
CGCCGGTCTCGTCGGCCACACGGTCGTCGTGAACCTGCCCGGCTCGCCCGGCGGGGTGAAGGACGGTCTCGCCGCCCTCGACCCGATCCTCGACCATCTGTTGGCACAAGTCGCAGGAGGCGGCGCTCATGAGTGAACTACTGGCCCGGATCTCCTCGGAACCGCTCGATCCCGCAGCGGTGGACGCCGCGGTGGCGGGCGCCGAACACGGTGCGGTGGTGCTCTTCACCGGTGTCGTCCGCAATCACGACGGTGGACAGTCGGTGACCGCGCTGCAGTACCAGGCACATCCGGATGCCGAAGCGTTCCTGCGGCGGTGCTGCGAGGACGTCGCGGCGAAGTCCGGGCTCCCGGTCGCGGCGGTGCACCGAGTGGGCGATCTCACCATCGGCGATCTCGCGCTGGTCGCGGCGGTCGCCGCCCCACACCGCGCGGAAGCCTTCGCCACCTGCGCCGAACTGGTCGAACGCATCAAGGCCGAAGTGCCGATCTGGAAGCGTCAGCACTTCACCGAGGGTGCCTCGGAGTGGGTGGGTCTGTAGTCACATCAGGGGACTGACGCACCCCGTGCGGTAGGGTGACATGGTTCGGGCGTCACGACGACGCCCACCGTCGTGGGATACCGGCGGCCCGGGATCGTGCCCGGCCCGCACGCACAGATGCAGTACGCACAGATGCACCGGCCTTCCTTGCGGCGATCGCACAGCACCACGGGCACACGGCCCGTCGAGTGCACACACGCCGCATCGAAAGGCAGCGCTGTTCCATGACCACATCTTTCTCCGATCTCGGGGTGCCACGCCCGCTCGTCGCCACGCTGAACGACGCCGGGATCACCAGCCCCTTCCCCATCCAGGTGGACACCCTCCCCGACACCCTCGCCGGTCGTGACGTGCTCGGACGCGGACGCACGGGTAGCGGTAAGACCCTGGCCTTCTCGATCCCGCTCGCAGCTCGCCTCGCCGGCAGGAGCACCCGGGCGGCAGGCCGTCCGCGTGGCCTGATCCTGGCTCCCACCCGCGAACTGGCGACCCAGATCGCCGCGGCCATCGAACCGCTCGCGCATTCGTCGGGTCTGAAGGTCACCACGATCTTCGGCGGCGTGTCGCAGAAGCGCCAGGTCGAGGCCCTCCGTCGCGGCGTGGACATCGTCATCGCCTGCCCGGGCCGCCTCGAGGACCTCATGCGCCAGAAGTTCGTGGTGCTCGACGACATCGAGGTCACCGTGCTCGACGAGGCCGATCACATGGCAGACCTCGGCTTCCTGCCCGGCGTCACCCGCATCCTGACGGCGACACCGAAAGACGGTCAGCGCCTGCTGTTCTCGGCCACCCTGGACAACGGCGTCGACAAGCTCGTCAAGCGGTTCCTGAAGAACCCGGTCATGCACTCGGTCGACGAGGCCACCTCCCCCGTCGCCGCGATGACCCACCACGTCTTCGACGTCGCGGGCATGGATGCGAAGAAGGACCTCGTCCGCGCCCTCGCATCGGGAACCGGTCGCCGAATCCTGTTCATGCGCACCAAGCATCAGGCCCGCAAGCTCGCCAAGCAGCTCACCGACTCCGGCATCCCGGCGGTGGACCTGCACGGCAACCTCTCCCAGAACGCCCGCGACCGCAATCTCGCCGCGTTCTCGTCGGGTGAGGCGCGGGTGCTCGTGGCGACGGACGTCGCCGCACGTGGTGTCCACGTCGACGACGTCGAACTCGTCGTGCACGTCGATCCCCCGGCCGAGCACAAGGCGTACCTGCACCGCTCCGGTCGCACGGCCCGCGCCGGCAGCACCGGCGACGTCGTCACCGTCGTCCTGCCCGACCAGCGCAGGGATCTCGCGGCCATCATGCGCAAGGCCGCCATCGACGTCACCCCCATCAAGGTGACGGCGGATTCCGAGCACGTGCTGAAGCTCGTCGGCGAGATCGCGCCGTACGTCGCGCCGGCACCGAAGCAGGCTGCCGCGCCGTCGCGTCCGCAGCGCAACGGCGGCAGCCGCCGTTCGTCGGCTCCCCGCCAGGGCTCCGGTTCGGGTCAGCGTTCCTCGTCGAGCGGACAGCGTTCCGCCGGTGGTCAGCGCTCCTCGGGTGGGCAGCGCGCGGCCGGCGGTCAGCGTTCGACCGGTCAGGGAGCCGCAGCTGCCACCGGTGGCCGTCGTCGTCCCCAGCGCCGTACCTCCGCCGCTCGCTGAGCCGAAGGGCCGGCCTCCCGCGTCAGCGGGGGTGAGTCGGCCTTCCGCCTCAGTGGGGGTGAGTCGGCCTTCCGCCTCAGCGGGATGAATCGGCCTTCCGCCTCAGCGGGGCGTGAATCGGTGTATTGCGTACATCGCGTCCGCGGACACCGGTTCGGCCGGAACACAGCGGCGTAGGCGCTCGCGTACGTCGTCGGAGTCCAGATCGGCCCCGATGACGACGAGCTGCGTCCCGTCGGGCACGTCGTCGCCGCGACCCGCCGGTTCGAACCGGATGTGGTCGCCGACGGTGTGCAACAGATAGGTGCCGGTGTCCAAGCCGGCAGCGACTCGCACGTATCCCTTGATACGGAACACCCCTGCGGGCTGGTTCTCGAGGAAATCGACCAGCACGCGGGGGTGCAGTGCATCTGCGGACTCGAAGGTGATCGCGTCGTAGCCGTCGTGCAGATGGGTGTGCTCGTGGTCGTCCTGCTCGTAGAGCAACCGGTCGAGGGTGAGCTGCTCCCCCGGCTGCGGACCCGGCCGCTCCGGGATGTCGAACAGCAACGCCGGGTCGATGCGGCCGTGGTCGGTCGAGACGACGGCGGCGCGGGAGTTGAGCCGGCACAGGCGGGTCAGCAGATCGTCGTGGGCGTCACCGTCGATCCGGTCGGTCTTGTTGATCAGCACCAGATCGGCGAGCGCCACGTGCTGTTCGAGCTCGGGATGCTGCTCCGCGGTCGCGTCGAACTCCACCGCGTCGACGACCAGCACGAGGCCACCGTAGGAGACGTATTCGTTCTCCGAACCGGCGACGAGCCGGATCATGTTGCGGGGCTCGGCGAGTCCGCTCGCCTCGACGACGATCACGTCGAGATCGGACGAGCGGTGGGCGAGCTTGTCGAGCATCGCGTCCATGTCGCTGACATCGACTGCGCAGCACAGACATCCGTTGCTCAGCGAGACCATCGAGTCGACCTGCCCCGCCACCATCATCGAATCGATGTTGACGGAACCGAAGTCGTTGACGATCACACCGATCCGCGCACCCCGGGTGTTGCGCAGCAGGTGGTTGAGCAGCGTCGTCTTCCCCGCGCCGAGAAATCCGGCCACCACGATCACCGGGATCTGCTTCTTCGCCATGATGGTGAGACTAGCGGGGCGCTCGTGCGCGGTTCCGGCGGCAACCNCCGGCGGCATCAGCTGCCGCGCTTGATCCACTCCTCGAGATGCGGCGACTCGGTGCCGATCGTGGTGCCGTCGCCGTGACCGGTGTGCACCTTCGTCTCCGCGGGCAGGACGAACAGCTTGTCGCGGATCGACCCGATGATGGTCGGGAAGTCCGAGAACGAGCGGCCCGTCGCGCCCGGTCCGCCGGAGAACAGGGTGTCGCCGGTGAACAGCTCACCCGCTTCCGGCAGGTACAGGCAGGTCGAGCCCGGCGAGTGACCCGGCGTGGCGATCGCCTGGATGTCGGTGCCGGCCACGCTGATCCGCTCCCCGTCCTCGAGCGTGCCGTGCGCGACACCCGGGTGGGTCATCTCCCACAGCACGTCGTCGGCCGGGTTGAGCAGGATCGGCGCGTCGAGCTTCTCGGACAGCTCCGGCGCCACGGTGATGTGGTCGTTGTGCGCGTGCGTGCACACGATTGCCACGACCTTCCGTCCACCGACGGCGTCGATGATCGGCTGCGCGGTGTGCGCGGCGTCGATCACCACCACCTCGGAGTCGTCGCCGACGAGCCAGATGTTGTTGTCGACCTCCCATTCGCCGCCGTCGAGCGCGAAGGTGCCCGACGTGACGACCCGGTCGACGCGGATCGGCGAGGTGCTCACAGGACCACCACCGAACGGAGAACCTCACCGCGGTGCATCGTCTCGAACGCCTTCTCGACGTCGTCGATGCCGATGCGCTCGGTGACGAACTTCTCGAGCGGCAGGCGTCCCTGCTGGTAGAGGTCGACGTAGGTCGGGAAGTCGCGCTCGGGCAGGCAGTCGCCGTACCACGAGCTCTTGAGCGAGCCGCCGTGCGAGAAGAAATCGATCAGCGGCATCTCGAGCGTCATGTCCGGGGTGGGCACGCCGACGAGGACGACGGTCCCGGCGAGGTCGCGCGCGTAGAAGGCCTGCTTGTAGGTCTCCGGACGGCCCACGGCCTCGATGACGACATCGGCACCGAAACCGCCCGTCAGCTCCTTGATGGCCTCGACCGCGTCGGTCGAGGTCGAGTTGACGGTGTGGGTGGCACCGAGGTCGGTGGCCCACTCGAGCTTCTTGTCGTCGCGGTCGACGGCGATGATTGTGCCGGCGCCCGCCAGGCGCGCACCCATGATCGCGGCGTCGCCGACACCGCCGCAGCCGATGACGGCGACGGACTGGCCGCGGGTGACCCCGCCGGTGTTCACGGCGGCACCGAGACCGGCCATGACACCGCAGCCGAGCAGGCCGACGACGGCCGGATCGGCGCTCGGGTCGACCTTGGTGCACTGTCCGGCGTGGACGAGGGTCTTGTCGGCGAAGGCGCCGATGCCCAGCGCCGGGGAGAGCTCGGTGCCGTCCTCGAGCGTCATCTTCTGCGTGGCGTTGAAGGTGTCGAAGCAGTACTGCGGCTGGCCACGCTTGCAGGCGCGACACTGGCCGCACACCGCGCGCCAGTTCAGGACGACGAAGTCGCCGACGGCGACCGAGTCGACGCCCTCACCGACGGACTCGACGACACCGGCGGCCTCGTGGCCGAGCAGGAACGGGAACTCGTCGTTGATGCCACCCTCGCGGTAGTGCAGGTCGGTGTGGCACACGCCGCACGCGGCGATCGCGACGACGACCTCACCGGGTCCGGGATCGGGGATCACGATGGGCACGACCTCGACGGGCGCTCCCTTCGAGCGAGCGACGACTCCGCGAACTGTTTGCGACATGGTGTCTCCGTTTCGTGATGCGACCGGCAGTGTCCGGTGTTTCCGACTTCCGGTGATTCCGACCCTAGCCACTCCCGCGGCGCTCTGCTCCTGATCGTTCGGCGGGCCCGACCCGGCCGAACGGCCAGTCGCGGAGCGGCGAACTCGAATTGTCCGATTGGCGCATTTCCCTTGGATTTTGCGACTCGCCGTGCGGGCCGGCATTTCTCCGTCGCCACCTCGGAAAACCCGTGTCTGTGTAACGCTGCGAGCGACCTTCGCGAAATCCGTTACGACCCGCCGCACTTCGGCGGGCCGGCAATTCCTCGGTCAGAAACGGATTGGTAGAGGCCCATGGCACTTCGAAAGTCGCTGTCGCGTCGGCGGATTCTCGCCGGCGTCTTCGCCCCCACCGCGCTCGGAGTCGTGGCAGCGGCCGCGATCGTGCTTCCGCAACAGGACACCCCCACCGTGGCCGACCCGTATCTCGCCGGCCTGGCGAAGACCACCGAATGTCACGACATGGTCAGCCTGGGCATCGGCGGTCGCGGCGACATCCCTCGCGACGAGTCGAAGATGCTCGTCGACGAGAACGGCAACCGCCTTCCCGCCGCCCAGCAGGGCGCCTACAGCAGCCACTGGGTCGAGCCGGTCATCAGCGCACCGCTCGAGAACCACGAGGCCGGCGACGGCTACGCGGCCATCTACATCGAGTACCCGGCCGACCTCGCGAGCTACGAGAACGCTGTGGACAAGGGCGCCGAGAACACCATCGAGGTCATGAAGGCCATCCGGCGGTCCTGCCCGAACACCCAGTTCGCCATCGTCGGCTTCAGCGAGGGCGCCGACGTCGCGCGCCGCGCCGCGATGGAGATCGGTGCGCAGGAGCAGGGCGAGGACGGTTCCTGGGACATCATCGATCCCGGTGCCGTCAGCGGCGTGGTCATCCTCTCCGACGCGGGCCGCGAGGCCGGAGAAGGCTTCTTCCCCGGCGCGGAGAACGGCACGAACCCCGATGGCTTCGATCGCCCCTACCAGCCGGGCAGCGACGCCGTTCCCGGACGCGGTGTCCTCCCCGACACGAACGGTGGTTTCGGTCATCTCGCCGGCAAGGTCGCCTCGTTCTGTTCCGAGGGCGACTTCACGTGCTCGGCACCCGAGAACATCGCGCTGATCGAACTGCTCGCGAACGTGGGTCGTCAGGTCAACGGCGACGCCCTGGAACGTGAGGGGCTGACCCCCGCGACCGGCGCCGACCTGGCCCAGGTCGTCGGCCGCGTCGCGCTGCTCGCCCTCGCCGACATCTCGGCGAATCCGGACTGGATGCGGTCGGACGAGACCTTCCTCGAGGTGCTGATCAAGGTCTCCGATCCGAGCTACGATCCCGCCGCCCGCCCCACCACGCCTGTGGCTGCCGACGCCGACTCCGGCGCCACCGGTAGTGAGGACGGCACCGAGGCGCCCATCCCCGCGGAGCGTCTGTCGAACCTCGCGTACCTGCCGGAGAAGATCGTCAAGGAGGTCGTCGGGTTCATCCGGAGCAACGAGAACACCCTCGCGGTGGTGCTCGCCGACCCGTACGACCAGACCTTCGGCTACGACCGTGAGAACGACGACCACTACGGTCACCATTTCGACTACTGGGACGACGACATCGACGGCAAGGGCACGTCCACCGTCGAGTACGCCGCCGCCTGGCTCGAGCACCTGGCCCGCGAGGCCAAGGAGGGCAAGAAGGTCGATCCGAAGAAGGTCGACCAGGCCGCGGTGCTGATGATCGCCGAGGAGACGGCGAAGGCCGAGACCGCCGAGGCGTCCACCACGCCGGAGACCTCTCCGTCCTCGACCGTGACCGACGATGCGACGGTCGCCGACAGCAGCGTGCCCACCCCCGTCGACGGTGTCCCGGCTCCCGCAGGCGACCCCGCTGCACCGGTGGCCCCGCCGGCACCCGAAGTGGGCGTGCCGGCAGCCACGCCCACTCCTGTGACCACCACGACTCCGGTCCCCACCCCGTCGGAGACCACGACTCCGGCCACGGGCGAGACCACCACGGGCGCCGGGTCGACCACCTCCTCCGGAACGCCCACGACGACCGTCGCCCCGACGACGACCACGTCGCCGGCACCGGCTGCCTGACCGTCCTCGACGGGATATCGACGACCGAGAACTCGGCGTCAGCCCGCGGCGCGGACCCCGGCCTCTGCACCGAGAGCCGCGGCCTCACCGCGAGTGCTGACGCCGAGTTTTCGTAGTACGCCGGCCACGTGGAACTTCACCGTCGACTCGCTCACGCCGAGGCGTTCGGCGATGACGCGGTTGCGCCGTCCGGCCACGAGATGTTCGAGGACCTCGATCTCCCGGGGCGCGAGCGCGGCGAGCGCATCGAGAGCGGGGCCGTCCGTCGCAGCGATCGGCAGGTCGAGCGGGAAGCTCACCGCGATTCGTGTGCCCCAGCCGGGGGTCGACTCGGATTCGATTCCACCGCCGAGGGTTTCGACGCGGTCGCGGAGCTGGCGCCCGAGTTCGACGACGTCGATCTCGCCGTTGCCGTCGTCGCGCACGTCCACCAGCAGGGTCGAGTCGTCGCAGGTCCACGCGACGCGCACCCGCGTCACGTCGGTCTGACCGGACATCGCCAGCACCGCGCCCCGGGCGATCGCGCGGGCCGCGTGCGCGACCTCGCCGGGCAGTCCCCGTCCACCCACCGGCGGAGCGACCATCTGCAGGTCGAGCGGACGGTGCCGCACCAGATCGCGCAGCTCGCCGTGGAGTCGGGCGAACGCGGTGGTCAGCGCCTCCTCCGCGAGTTCGCGGTGCAGGTCCACCGCCGATCGCAGGCCGATCAGGGCCTCGGTCGCCGTCTCCCGCGCCGTGGTCCGGGCACGGGTGTCGTCGAGATCCTTCGACCGCAGGGTCGCGAGGATCGTCTCGAGGGTCACGGCATGGGATTCGGTGAGCTCGGCGACGGTGCGGGCCCGCTCCGCGGAGGCGGCCCGCGATTCCGCGAGATAGGCCGGGCTGGCGGTGTGCACCTGCAACCGGATGCCGGTCGCGACCACGCCGAACGCCGCCCGCACGAGATCGAGGGCCGCGGAGGTGGCCCGGGCCCCGCGCGGCACGAGCACCAGGAGCGTGTCGGTGCTGTCGAGGATCGCGCACACCTCACGATCGCGACCGGCGAGACGGAAGCTGCCGCGGCGGATCTCCCCCGCGGCGAGGTCGTTCCGCACCCGATCCAGCTCGGCGATGGTCACCCGGTCGACGATCGACGGGTCGCCGGCCACCTTCCGCGGCCGGCCGGTGCATTCCCTCGTGAAGATCACCAGGGCACTGTGCGGAGCGAGGTCGTCGACATAGGTGGAGAATCGCTGCGCGATCTCCGCGAGCGGACCGGTGAGGACGTCGCGCAGCTCGGCGATCAGGACCTCAGGGCGACGGGCAGCGGGACTCACATGCCCACGATATCGGCGTCCACCGGCGCCTTCCCGGGGAGCCCCGGCCCCTGCCGACGCGTGCATCGCGTACTGCGCCACTTCGGCCCCTCGGACGCCGGCCGGCGGTAACATTCCGACCACTGGGGCGACTTCGATTCCTCGTCCGTGGGAGGTGCTGCGAACAGTGGCGGACCCCCGCTCGACGACGGGCACCGCGACCGTGATCGACGGTCGCGACGGGTTCCCTGCGACCGTGCCGGGTCTGCTGCTCGACCGGGTGTCCCGCTCCCCCGACTCCGTCGCCTACCTGCGCCCGGACGGTGAACGGTGGCGTCCTTCGACGTGGACGGACGTACGACGGGAGGTCTTCGACCTCGCCGCGGGGCTGATCGGCCGGGGTGTGGAAGCCGGATCGCGGGTCGCGATCTGCGCGACGACCTGTTACCGGACCGTCGTCGCCGACCTCGCGATCGCGTGCGCGGGCGGTGCCACCGTCCCGATCTACCCGGCGACCCGCGACGACGAGGTGCGGTCGCAGATCCGGCGTGCGCACGCCGTCCTCACCGNGACCGGCCGGTCGCCGCCACCGACATCCTGGGCATCGACGGACTCGACGAGCTCGCCGCCGAAGGTCGTCGTCTGTTGCGCACGGACCCCGGCGTCGTGGAGCGACGGATCGCGGCGCTGTCCCCGGACGACGAGGCCACGCTGATCTACACGGCGTGCGAGGACGGCCGCACCAAGGGTGCGTGCCTGACCCACCGGGGCACGACCTACGGTGCCCGTGCCGTCGCGCAGACCGGCATGATCTCGTCGTCCGACCGTCAGCTGTTGTGGTTGCCGCTCGCGCACGTCTTCGGCCGGTCGTTGCTGCTCATGGCCATGCACACGGGTGTGAGCACCGCCGTCGACGGTCGCGCCGACCGGGTCACCGCGAATCTGCGGACGGTCCGGCCGACCTTCCTGGGGTCGGTCCCGCACGTGCTCGAGAAGATCGCCCGGCTGGAACGGGACGAGCTCGGGGGTCGGCTCCGCTTCGTCATCTCCGGATCGGCGCGGTTGTCCGAGGCGGTCGCCCGGCGGTTCGAGCAGCTCGGTGTACCGGTGCTCGAGTGTTACGGGATCACGGAGACCTCGGGACCGTCGTGCGCGAACCTGCTCGGCGCGCACCGCCCCGGCACGGTCGGCCGACCGCTGCGCGGCACGGAGGTCCGGATCGCCGACACCGGCGAACTCCTCATCCGGAGTCAAGGAGTGATGACCGGTTACCACGACGATCCCGCGGAGACCGCCGCCGTGCTCGACGCCGACGGCTGGTTCCACACGGGCGATCTCGCCGAGATCGACGCCGACGGATTCGTCGTCGTGACAGGGCACCGCAAGGACACCTTCAAGACCAGCACCGGAAAGTACGTCGGCCCCACCGCGCTCGCCGACCGCTGGCGCCGGGTGTGTCCGGGCAGCGAACTCGTCGTGGCCGGGGAGCTGCGCCCGTACTGCGTCGGCCTCGTGTTCACCACCGCGCCGGAACCGGTCGTCGCGGCCGCGCTGGAACAGCTCGACGCCCGATCGGATCCGTGGGAACGCATCCGCCGTTTCGTCACGGTGAGCGCGCCGCCGGAGGCCGACGATCTCGACCCGACCGGGCGTCCGATCCGGGATCGCGTACTCGCCCGGTACGCCCGTCTCGTCGACGAGATGTACGCGAACGGTCGTCGCGCGGGCCAGGACGGGTCGCGGCAGACGAATGCCGTCTGAAGTAAGGTTCGCCTAAACGCAGGTCACCGCGCGGCCGGAGAGACCGGTCGTTCCGCCGTCCACGATCCCCTGCCGAGGAGAACGCACCCATGGCCCGTAGTCTTCGCCCCATCGAGGTCTTCCCGATCACCACGCGGTACCTGAAGGTGCTCCGCGTGACGGACGTGAGCCCCGGGATGCGGCGGGTGACCCTCGGGGGTGAGCAGTTGCAGGCGCACGTCGCGTCGAACGGATTCCCGGTGGAGGCGTTCCGGTCCGACGGTGTGGACGACGAGTTCAAGCTGATGTTCAAGCACCCCGAACTCGACGAGGCCCTCGGCCCCACCCAGGCCGACGGCGTGGTGAACTGGCCGCGCGATCCGAAGCTGCTCATGCGCACCTACACCGTCCGGCGCTGGGATCCGGTCGCCGGCGAGATCGACGTGGACTTCGTGCGCCACGGCGTGGGTCCCGCGTCGAGCTGGTCGTACCGTGCGGAGCCCGGTGAGACGATCCAGATCGCCGGACCGAAGTCGTCGGCCGGACACCCGCAGGGCGTGGACTGGACGCTCGTGGCGGGCGACGAGACGGCGCTGCCCGCCATCGGGCGCTGGCTCGAGAACTGGCCGGCGGGTGCCCGCGGTCGGATCTTCGTCGAGATCGCCGACGACTCGCATCGGCAGGATCTTCCCGTTCCCGCCGGGGTGGAGCTGACCTGGCTGAGCCGCGACGGCGCCGAACCGGGCACGACCACCCTGTTGTTCGATGCCCTCCGGACCGCCGAGTGGTGGGACGGCACCGTCTTCGCGTGGGTGGCCGGTGAGGCCCTCACGCTCACCCCGATCCGGCGGTGGCTGCGCAACGAGAAGGGCCTGCCCAAGGAACAGGTGGAGGTCACCGGCTACTGGCGTCGTCAGGAGGTCGCGGTGTCGGAGGCCGACGCCTCCCTGCCCGATTTCGAGGCGACCGAGGACGAACGCGACCGCTTCGACGAATTGGCCGAGATCGCACCGGGTTTCGCGCTGCGGGTCGCAGCGACCATCGGACTGGCGACGGCCTTCGACGCGTCGCCGCGCACCCTCGACGAGCTCGTGGCCAAGACCGGGACCGACCGCACCGGCCTGGGCAAACTGCTCCGTTATCTCGTCGCTGTGGGGGTGGCCGAGGATCTCGGCGAAGGCCGGTTCCGGCTCACCGGCGTCGGCCGTGAACTCGAGGACGACCACCACATCGAGGAACTGCGACTCGACGGCGTGCACGCGCAGCGGGAACTGGCGGGCATGCTCGCGCTCCTCGCCGCCGTCCGCACGGGCCGCGGGGACGACGCACAGCGGTTCGGGAAGAGCTTCGCGCAGCGCGTCGCGGACGACACCGCTCTCCTGACGGACCGGTACGAGCAGGAAGCCGAGATGGCCGTCTACTTCGCCGGTGCCCTCGCGGCGAAGGTACCCTCCGACGTCACGACGATCGTGGTCTCCGGTGAGGCAGCCGGTTCCTATGCCCACGCCCTCGTCACGGCGAATCCGTCGGCACGGGCGACCGTGGTGGCCGCGCCGTCGGAGATCGAGGTCCTGCGTCGCGTCCACGGCGAGCACGAGCGCGTCGCCTGTACGCCGGGCAGCATGCTCGAAGCCCGCCCCGAACCGGTCGACGCGGTGCTGCTGACCGGCCGGTTGAACGAACTGCCCGATGCCGACGCCGTGCACGTGCTGCAGCAGGCGGCGACGGGACTGAATCCGGGCGGCCGGATCCTCGTCTTCGGCAATGTGCTCGACGACATCGCCCGTGAGCACGACTACGAGGGCGATCTCGTCGACTTCGCGCTCAGCGGCGGCGGTGGTCGTACGCACGAGGACCACCTGGCACTGTTCGAGGCGGCCGGCCTCGCGGAACCCGAGCGCACGACGGTGGGTTGGGGCATGACGCTGTACACGTCCACCGGCTCGGCGGGCTGAGATCGTGAGAATGCAGCGGCCTCGCGACGCGCGGGGCCGCTGCAGAACGACGAGAAGAGCTGCTGCGAGGGAGTCTCCCGCGAGGACTGTCTTCCGAACGGTGGAGCTAAGGGGACTCGAACCCCTGACCCCCACACTGCCAGTGTGGTGCGCTACCAGCTGCGCCATAGCCCCTTGCACGGCCCTGACGGGGACCGCCACCGAAGACTACAGGCGAGAGCGTGAACTCTCGCCTGTAGCGATCTTGTGGAGCTAAGGGGACTCGAACCCCTGACCCCCACACTGCCAGTGTGGTGCGCTACCAGCTGCGCCATAGCCCCGTATTCGGTTGTACCGTCGCGCTCCGGTTGACCCCTTCGCGCTGAAAGAAAACTACACCATCGCGCTCGACGCCAACAAATCGGCTGGTAGACGGCGTGACTGTGGCGGGAGCACGCACCGTGCGCGGCTCCCGCCACCGCTCCGTCTATCCGACGAGTTCGGTCACCCAGTTCTCGTTGCCGAGGGCGTCGATGACGGTCCCCTCGTACACGACAGCCGGCGTGCCGGCCGCTCCGGTCGTCGCGAGCAGACGGCGTCCCGCCTCCGCGTCGGCCGAGGCCTGTTCGATCCGGGCGCCGTCGGTGATGCACTGCGCGACGTCCTCGGAGGCACCCGCGTCGCGCGCCATCTGCGCGAGACCCGCGTTGTCGATGTCACCGTCGCCACCCTCGGCCGGCTGGTTGTCGGGCGACAGCAGGGCGTCGTGGAATGCGGAGAACGCGCGGGCGTCCCCGCTCTCGGCGACGCACTGCGCCGCCGCCACCGCGCGGGTCGAGTAGTCGCCGCTGCTCGACGCCCGGTCGAGGAAGGCGAGCATCCGGTACCGGATCGCCAACTGGCCGTCGTCGATCGCCTGGGCGAGCTCCTGCGAGTGCTTGTGTTCGAGTTCGGCGCAGTAGGGGCACAGCGGGTCCTCGAACAGGTCGACGGTCCGCGGGGCGTCGGGGCGACCCAGCAGGATCGCGCCGTCGTCCTCGATCGACACCTCCACCGCGGCGTTCTGCACGGAGCCGTAACCGTCGCTGCGGGGATCGCCGCTACCCGACGACCACAGGACACCACCGACGACGAGCGCACCGATCACCAGGATCGCGATGCCGCCGAGAATGTAGGTGAACCTGTTCGACGTCGGCTCCGGTGTGTACTTGCCGGATGAGACCTTCTTCGCGCTCACGGATGCTGCCCTCTACTGCTCGTCGATGGGGAAGGACGATCTCACTCTGCCATCGACGGCTGAGGGGCCGCTGAGAGGGAAGCACGTGAACCCGGACCGAGCGCGAACCAGGTGCGCGGCCGGACGACCAGCCATATCGACATCGCCAGGAAGCCGACGTCGCGGGCGATCTCGATCGCATAGTCGCGGCCGTCGACGCCCTCGACCACACCTCCTCCCCCGAAGCAGCCGCAATCGATCGACAGGCCGCGCGCCCACGCCGAGGCGATCGCGGCGACGAGCGCGACCAGCCCCAAGGCGCTGACGAGCGCTGCGAAGCGCGTCGCGAGACCGACGAGCAGGATCAACCCCAGGGCCAGTTCGAGAACGGGGAAGACGGCGGCGAACGGCCGCACCCAGTCGGCGGACAGAATCTGGTACGCCCGTACCGCCACGACGGTCTGCGTCGGATCCGAGAACTTCACCCAACCGGAGACGAGCCACACCGCCGCCAGACCGTATCGGGCAAGCGTGGAGACGAGACCGACCCTCATGCCGGCGACAGTACCGGGCGGTCTTCTCACCGCGCCGTGTCGTCGGTCACCGGTGTCGCCTGCTCGACGACCCGGGGGCGTCCGACGACGAACCACGGCAGCGTCGCCGCGAGCATGATCACACCCGTGGCCGCGAAGGCCGTCGAGTACGACAACCGGTCCGCGAGGAAGCCGGCGGCGACCGGACCGATCACCGCGCCGACATCGGCGACCATCTGGAAGGTCGCGAGCACCGGCCCTCCCCGGGCCTTGCTGCCCACCACGTCGGCGACGGCGGCCTGCTGCGAGGGATTCGACAGCCCGGACCCCATACCCGCCACGAACGACGTGATGAGGAACCAGACGACGCTCTCGGTGAATCCCATCGCGATCGTGCTGACCCCGCACACCAATAGACCGACCAGGACGAAGGGTCGCCGCCCGAACCGGTCGGACAGCTTGCCCGACTTGATGAGGACGAGAGCGTTGCCCACCGCGAAGGCGGTCAGCGCGACACCCGCGAACGCCTCACCCTCGTCGAGCGCCTCGACGACGAACAGCGGCACCATCGCCACGCGGACCCCGAACACCACCCAGCCGTTGGCGAAGTTCGATCCCAGCGCCGCCCGGTAGACCGGCGAGCGCAGCGCGTCGCGCAGGCGCATGACGGGCACGCCGTCCCCGCTGTCGGGACGGGCGAGCTCCGACGAACGCAGGCTGATCCCCACGACCGAGGCCGCGACGAGCAGCGCCACGGCGTAGATGAGGAAGGGTGCGCGCAGCCCCAGTCCGATCAGGGCACCGCCGAAGAGCGGGCCGAGGATGTTGCCCATGAGGAAGCTGGTCGCGTACAGGCCGGACACACGCCCGCGGGCGTCCGGGGGCGCGATCCGCACGAGCAGACCGAGCGCCGACACCGTGAACATCGTCGACCCGATGCCGCCGAGGGCCCGGAAGACGAGCAGCTGCCAGTAGCTCGCCGCGAATGCGCACGCGCCCGTCGACAGGGCGACGATGAGCAGGCCCGTGATGTAGACGGGCCGCTCCCCCAGCTTCTGCACCAGCGACCCGCTCGCGGGCGCGAAGAGCAGTCGCATCGCGGCGAACGACGACACGACGATCGTCGCCGCCGTCACGCCGACGTCGAAGCTGCGCGCGAATTGGGGCAGCGCGGGAGCGACGAGACCGAAGCCGAGCGCGATCACGAAACTCGCGACGACCAGAACCCAGATTTCCCGCGGCAACGCCGCGTCACGTGTCCGCATGATGTTCACGATGTTAGCGAGGCGCACGACCTCGCCCGGTCGCGCGGTGGGCGAGCGGGCTCAGGACAGGACGGACGAGACGAGTTCGCGTGCCGCCTGCTGGACATCGGCGAGATGGTCGGGGCCGCGGAACGATTCGGCGTAGATCTTGTAGACGTCCTCGGTTCCGGACGGGCGGGCGGCGAACCACGCGTTCTCGGTGGTGACCTTCAGGCCACCGATCGCGGCACCGTTGCCGGGAGCCGCAGTGAGCGTCGCGGTGATCGGTTCGCCGGCGAGTTCGGTGGCGCCGACCTGCTCGGGCGACAGCTTCGACAGCACCGCCTTCTGCTCGCGGGTCGCCGGCGCGTCGACGCGCGCGTAGGCGGGGTCGCCGTACCGGTCGACGAGTTCGGCGTAGTAGCGGGACGGGCTCTTCTCCGTCACCGCGGTGATCTCCGCCGCGAGCAGGGCGAGGACGATGCCGTCCTTGTCGGTGGTCCACACCGAGCCGTCGCGCCGGAGGAAGGACGCACCGGCGCTTTCCTCCCCGCCGAAGCCCAGCGAACCGTCGCTCAGGCCGGGGACGAACCATTTGAAGCCGACCGGCACCTCGAGCAGGTCGCGGCCGAGGCCTGCGGCAACCCGGTCGATCATCGACGAACTCACGAGCGTCTTGCCCACCTTGCTCGACTCCGCCCAACCGGGGCGGTTGCGGAACAGGTAGTCGATCGCGACGGCGAGATAATGGTTCGGGTTGAGCAGACCGGCGTCGGGGGTGACGATGCCGTGCCGGTCGGCGTCGGCGTCGTTGCCGGTCGCGAGGTCGTAGGCCTCGCGGTTGCCGATCAGCGACGCCATGGCGTTCGGCGACGAGCAGTCCATCCGGATCTTCCCGTCGGTGTCGAGCGTCATGAACCGCCAGGTGGCGTCGACGAGCGGATTGACGACGGTGAGGTCGAGGGCGTGCCGTTCGGCGATCTCACCCCAGTAGTCGACGCTCGCACCGCCCATCGGGTCGGCACCGATCCGTACCCCCGCAGCGCGGACGACGTCGAGATCGACGATGTTCGGCAGATCGTCGATGTAGGCGGCGAGGAAGTCGTGTCGTCCGGCGGACGCGAGGGCCGAGGAGAGCGGCACCCGCTTCACCCCGTCGAGTCCGGCGGCGAGCAGTTCGTTGGCGCGAGCGGCGATGACCGACGTCGCGTCGCTGTCGGCCGGACCACCCGACGGGGGGTTGTACTTGAAGCCACCGTCGCGCGGAGGATTGTGCGAGGGGGTGACGACGATCCCGTCGGCGCGGGCACCGGAGCCGGAATTGTGCTGCAGGATCGCGTGACTGACGGCCGGGGTCGGGGTGTAACGGTCGCGGGAGTCGACGACCACCTCGACGCCGTTCGCGACGAGCACTTCGAGCGCGCTCGCCCAGGCCGGTTCGGACAGGGCGTGCGTGTCGCGGCCGAGGAACAGCGGGCCCGAAGTGCCCTGCCGGGCGCGATATTCGACGATCGCCTGGGTGGTCGCGAGGATGTGGGCTTCGTTGAACGCACCGTCGAGGCTCGAGCCGCGATGACCGGACGTGCCGAAAGCCACCTGCTGCGAGGCGTTCTCGGGATCCGGTTGCACGGTGTAGTAGGCGGTGACAAGGTGTGCGAGATCTTCGAGATCCGCCGCGGTGGCCGGCTGCCCCGCTCGTTCGTGCGCCATGTGCTCTCCTCGTCGATGGTGGTGTTCTCATCTTGCCGCCGATCCGCGGCACGCGCGGGATGAGTACCCCGATCCGCGCGTCGATACGGATAACGGACGAAAAGGTCATCACGGTCGTGGGACCAAAGTTTCTGACTCGAAAGTAGTATTGGTACCTCACAATTAGGTGAGCTAACTTCAGTGAACGAAATGAAGACGATGCCGGGGAGGACATTTCTTCGTTTCGCTCTCGCTGTTTCGGCGCCGTCTCCGACGTCTCCGGGACCGACAGCGACCGTGCCCGTCGTCGAGAACACTCTCACTTTGAGTCTCGACGGCGGGCACTGCCGTTTCCAGCGCACTGCCGTTTCCAGCGCACTGCCGTTTCCAGCGCACTGCCGTTTCCAGCGCACTGCCGTTTCCAGGGCACTGCCGTTTCCAGGGCACTGCCGTTTCCCGAGCCTGCCGATCAGGCTCACCCGAACAAAACGAAACCCGGGTAGGTGATCGATGGTCGATCTCCTACCCGGGTCGATGGTGGAGCTGCCGGGAATCGAACCCGGGTCCTCCGCCGCCTCGCGAGGGCTTCTCCGTGTGCAGTTCGCTATGTCTCTACTCGGATCTCCCGTTCTCGCGAACAAGACGAGATGACGATCCCAGTCGCTGTTTGTTGTCCCGTACGACTCCGCGACCGAGCCGGACGGTAGAGCTCTCTAGTCGATGCCAGGATCCGGGTCGAGAGCAAACCCGGGCTGACAGAGACGCGCTCGCTTAGGCAGCGAGGGCGTACTCGCGCTGAGTGGACTCGGCGCTTAATTGGTTGCAGCGACGCTTACGGTGGTCTCTTGCCTGCACCGACACGCTTCCCCTTGCTCAACGTACGCAGTCGAAACCGTTCAGCCCCGTACGCACCTGCGACCTTCGCAGGACTACCTACTGTAACGACCCGAGGGCCCGATGTCATTCCCATTTCCGGAAACGATTCGCGGTCGGGTCATGAGCCTGCTCACACCGCTGCTCACCAGCCACGGAACCGGGTCGGGGTCACCCGGACCGGAACGGAGTAGTCGGCCCGGAAGGCGTCCGGGCTGTAGTCGAGCGAGCGCATACCCGCTTCGTACTTGTCGACGTACCGCCGCCATTCGTCGTCGTCGACGCTCTCGGCGACCGCGGCCGTCCCGGTGAACACCGCAACATGCCCGCCGCCACTGTCGGCTTCGAGGTTGACGGCGACCCGTGGACGGGCGGTGATGTTGGCGAGCTTGGCGGTGCCGGGCTGCGAGAAGAGCAGGAAACGTTCATCGGCCCACAGGAACCACACGGGCGTGGGGACAGGTCCGCCGTGGCGGTCGACGGTGGTCAGCCAGATCACGGATTCGTCGGTCAGTCGCTTCTGGACCGCATCGGGAATCGAGAGGGTGGAAGGAACGGTTTCGGTCATGGCATCCTCGGCTTTCTCCGAGTCCGACGCCGCCGGGCGTTACCCGTGGTGCCCCGTCCGACGGCGCGCTTTCCGCGATGCCGGGTCCAACACCGCGGTGCCTCGTGTTCTTCCCCATCCCGGACGGATCAACCGGGCAGGCTGACGAGTGCGACGGCGAGCCCGGCTGCGAGCAGGCCGAGCAGTTTCACCCGGCTCACGCGCTCACCGAGCACGATGACGGCGAGCAGCACCGTCACCGCCGGATACAGCGCCGCGATCACGCTCACCAGCGACAGCAGGCCGTGCTGGTAGGCGAACAGCAGGGCACCGTTCGCGATCACGTCGATCGCGCCGATGCCGATCAGGATCGGCAGGAGCGGCCGGATCGGCCACACCACGGTGCGCCACGAGAAGGCGATCACGAGCCAGACCACGAGGGTGGCGGTCGCGCGGGAGGCTGCGAGCGGCCACAGTCCGGTGCCGGTCTCGACCTGACCGAGGCCGACGAACGACAACGCGAAGGCGATGCCCGATCCGACCGTCCACCACGCGATCCTCGACGTGAAGCGCGGGTGTCCGACACCGGTGACGGTCTCGTCGGATTCGCGACTGACCAGCCCCACCGCGATCACCGCGACGACGATGCCGAGATAGGCGAGCAGACCGGGCCGCTCCCCCGTCGCGATGCCGACGAGCACGGGGATCCCGGCCACGACGACGGCGGTGACCGGCGAGACGACCGACATCGGCCCGTTCGCCAGTGCGAGATAGAACCACCAGACGGCGATGCCGCCGGCCACGCCCGCCGCGGCACCCCACGCGAGGGAGGCCGCGGTGAGGTCGCCACCGACGATCGACGCGGCGATCAGGGACACGACGAGCGAGACCGGGTAGGTGACGGCGACGACGCCGAGTGCGCTCGCGCGTCGGGAAGCGGCGCCCCCGGCGAAATCGCTGAGGCCGTAACCGACCGCCGCGAGCAGCGCGAGCGCGACCGCAATCAGCGGCTCATGCCCTTCACCCGCCGGCCGAGCTCGCGGGTCACCTCACGTTCGGCGGTCCGGCGTGCGAGATCCTGACGCTTGTCGTAGTCCTGCTTGCCCTTGGCGAGCGCGAGCTCGACCTTGACCTTGCCGTCGGAGAAGTACATCGACAGCGGCACGAGGGTCTGGTTGCCCTCACGGGTCTTGCCGACGAGCGCGTCGATCTCCCGGCGGTGCAGCAGCAGCTTGCGGGTGCGGCGCGGAGCGTGGTTGGTCCACGTGCCGTGCCCGTATTCCGGAATATGCAGACCCCGCAGCCACACCTCGCCGTCGTCGACGGTCGCGAATGCGTCGACCAGGGAGGCCTTGCCCTCCCGCAGGCTCTTGACCTCGGTACCGACGAGGGCGATGCCCGCCTCGTAGGTGTCGAGGATGGTGTAGTTGTGGCGCGCCTTCCGGTTGGTCGCGATGACCTTCCGGCCCTTTTCCTTCACGTGCAGGCCTTTCCGGTCCACGATCGATCGAACAGAACACCGTCCAGCATAGGAACCTCGCACAACACCTTATTCACGCACGTACAGACGCAAGGTCACATACGAGGTGAGAGCGGCCATTCCCACACCCACGAGCACCAGGAACGGCGAGACCAGAAGGATGTCGCTGTCGGTGATGCGGGCGACGATGTTCGCGTCGTAGACCTCGGTGAGCATGTCGTCGACGAACATGCTCTTGGCGACGAACAGACCGCCGATGGCGAGCGCGGCACCGACGATCGCGGCGATCACCGCTTCGAGGAGGAAGGGCAGCTGCGTGTACCAGCGGGTGGCGCCGACCAGTCGCATGATGCCGACCTCGGTGCGGCGGGTGAAGGCCGCGATCTGCACCATGTTGGCGATCAGCAGCACGGCCGCGATCGCCTGGATCGTGGCGATGGCGAAGGCACCGTTGCGGATGCCGCCGAGCACGCCGAACAGGCGCTCGACGAGATCCTGCTGGTTCAGCACGCTGTCGACGCCGGGTCTGGTGCCGAAATCGTCCTGGATCGCCGCGAAGCGATCCGGATCGGACATCTTGATCTTGAAGGAGGCCGGGAAGCTGTCGGCGCTCACGAGTTCGGCGAGTTCGGGCTGATCGGCGAAGACGCGTTCGGTGGCGTCGGCGACGGCGTCGTCGCGGCTCAGGTACTGGACCGACACCACGTCGTCGGTGCCCTCGAGGTCGCTGCGCAGAGCGGAGCAGAGATCCTGCTCGCACTCCGGATCGAGTGAGGAGATGTCCTCGGTCAGGAACACCTGCACCTCGACCCGGTCGAGGAAGATCCGTTCCGTCTTGCCCGCCATCTGGACCACGAGCAGACCCGCACCGAACAGCGCGAGGGAGATCGCCGTGGTGAGGATCATCGCGATGGTCATGGTGAGGTTGCGGCGCAGGCCGGTGGTGACCTCGCTGAACAGGAAGCTGGCACGCATCGGGTGGGAATCCTTCGGTTGCCTGGTGGGGATGCTCGGGTGACCGGATCTACCGACCGACGCCGTAGACGCCGCGTGCCTCGTCGCGCACGACGCGTCCGAGATCGAGTTCGACGACCCGCCGCCGCATCGAGTCGACGATGTGGTGGTCGTGGGTCGCCATGAGCACCGTCGTGCCCGTGCGGTTGATGCGTTCGAGCAGCAGCATGATGTCCTGGCTCGTCTCGGGGTCGAGGTTGCCGGTCGGTTCGTCGGCCATCAGCACGAGCGGCCGGTTGACGAACGCGCGCGCGATCGCGACGCGCTGCTGTTCGCCGCCGGACAGTTCGGCGGGCAGCCGGTCGGCCTTGCCGGACAGTCCCACCAGGTCGAGAACCTCCGGCACCGTCCGTTCGATCACCCCGCGCGGCTTGCCGATCACCTCGAGAGCGAACGAGATGTTCTCGGCGACCGTCTTGCGCTGGAGCAACCGGAAGTCCTGGAAGACGCACCCGAGATTCTGGCGCAGCTTCGGCACGCGCCGCGCCGGCAGCCGGTTGACGTGGAAATCGGCCACGTGGATGTCGCCGGTGGTGGGCTTCTCCTCACGCAGGAGCAACCGGAGGAAGGTCGACTTCCCGGATCCGGAGGGACCGATGAGAAAGACGAACTCGCCCTTCTCGACGTGCACCGAGACCCCTTCGAGTGCGGGACGCGTGGACGTCTTGTAGGACTTGGACACATTCTCCAGCCGGATCACGTGGACATGCTAACCGTTACCGGACGGTGACCTATTGCCCCGGCTCGTCGGCGCTCTACGACGGCGGGGCGTCGGTGTCCTCGGTCACCGTCGGGTTCTGCTGGTCGTTCAACCCGGGGATCCGCGGCAGATCGAACGGGAACTGCCTGTTCGTCGTGGTGGGAATCTCCGTGGTCGGCACGTCCTGCTGCGGCACGACCCCCTGTTCCGAACCCGGCACACCGGTCGCCGTCGTGGGCGGGTAGAGCGACGAGGTCGT
Organism: Rhodococcus sp. C26F; assembly: GCF_053345925.1. Taxonomy (NCBI): domain Bacteria; kingdom Bacillati; phylum Actinomycetota; class Actinomycetes; order Mycobacteriales; family Nocardiaceae; genus Rhodococcus; species Rhodococcus sp. C26F. The sequence continues at coordinate 303,390 of NZ_JBKFBA010000003.1, read as the reverse complement.
CGGCGGATAGGGCGTGTCGGTGGTCTCCGGCACGTACCCCTCCTGCGGGACCGTGGTCGCCGGCGGCACGTACGGCACGTACGGGGTCTCGGAGATGAGCACGGCAGTCGACGGTGCCTCGGGCGTGTCCTCGGGCTGGTTGAGGAACAGATAGGTCACCCACAGCGCGAGCCACAGAGTGCACAACGCGAAGGTCGTGGTCCTGATCCGCCCGCCCAGCAGGTGCGACGGGATGCGCCTGCGGTGCGTCTGATCCGGCTCGGGCGCCGCGCCCCCACCCGGTGTCCCTCCACCCGGTGTCACTGTGCCTCCACTCGATCGACCACGCTGGCGGTGTCGAGCTGGGGCGTGACGGTGATGCCCTGTTCACGCAGTGCTCGCGCGATCCGCGCACGCAGCAGACGGCCCACCTGGAACTGCTTGCCGGGCAGCGTGCGCGCGACCATGCGGACGCTGAGCTGATCCACTTCGAGGCTCTCGACACCCATCACACTCGGTTCGTCGAGCAACAGCTCCCGCAGGCGGGGTTCCTTGTATGCGGCGACACCCAGTTCGCGCAGGATCTCGGTGACGTCGGCGATGTCGGCGGTCACCGGGATCGGCACGTCCACCACGGCGCGCGCCCAGTCCTTCGACAGGTTGACGGCCTTGTTGATCTGCCCGTTGGGGACGGTGATGACCTCGCCCGCCGTGCTGCGCACCCGGGTGACGCGCAACGTGACGTCCTCGACGGTGCCGATCGCGTCCTCGGACGCACCGGTCACGGAGATCTGCACGGTGTCACCGAAGCCGTACTGCCGTTCGGTGATGATGAAGAACCCCGCGAGGATGTCCTGCACGATGCGCTGGGCACCGAAGCCGAGCGCCGCGCCGAGCACGGTCGCCGGCGCGACCAGGCTGCCGATGGGCAGCTGGAGATAGTCGAACACCTTCAGGGTGGCGACGATGTACACGAACGAGATCGCCATCCACGTGACCACCTGGGCGACCGAATGGCGATGCTTCGTCGCCTCGGACCGCACGAGGTCGTCGGACTGCGTGTAGCGCTCGTCGATGCGCCGCGTGATGCGGCCGCCGATCCAGGAGACGAACCGGGCGATCAGAACCGCACCCAGAATCGTGAGTGCGATCAGCAGCCCGCTCGTCGACAACCAGTCGAGCAGTCTAGCTCCGGGAAGAAACGGCACAGGCCCCTCTCCTGTTTCCGATCACGATTTCTGCTCTTCCCGCATACGCCAGCGGATGCCCGATTCGAGGAATCCGTCGATGTCGCCGTCGAGCACCGCCGACGGGTTGTTGACCTCGTACTCGGTGCGCAGATCCTTGACCATCTGGTACGGGTGCAGCACGTAGGAGCGCATCTGGTTGCCCCACGAGCTGCCGCCGTCGCCCTTGAGCGCATCCATCTCGGCGCGCTCCTCCTGGCGCTTGCGCTCGAGGAGCTTGGCCTGCAGGACGCGCATGGCCGCGACCTTGTTCTGCAGCTGCGACTTCTCGTTCTGACAGGTGACGACGATGCCGGTCGGGATGTGCGTCAGACGCACCGCGGAGTCGGTGGTGTTGACCGACTGGCCACCCGGGCCGGACGAGCGGTAGACGTCGACGCGGACGTCGTTCTCGTCGATGTCGATGTGGTCGGTGGTCTCGACGACGGGCAGCACCTCGACCTCGGCGAAGGAGGTCTGGCGGCGTCCCTGGTTGTCGAAGGGGCTGATGCGGACGAGCCGGTGCGTGCCCATCTCCACCGACAGGGTGCCGTAGGTGTAGGGCGCCTTGACGGCGAAGGTGGCGGACTTGATGCCGGCCTCTTCCGCGTAGGAGGTGTCGTAGACCTCGACGCCGTAGCCGTGCTTGTCGGCCCAGCGGATGTACATGCGCATGAGCATCTCGGCCCAGTCGGCCGCGTCGACGCCACCGGCTCCTGCGCGGATGTTGACGAGTGCGTCGCGCTGGTCGTACTCGCCCGACAGCAGCGTGCGCACCTCCATCGCCTCGATGTCGGCGCGCAGGCTCTCACGTTCGGCGTCGGCGTCGGCCATGGCGGCGGTGCGGGCCTCGCCCTCCTCGCCCTCGGCGAGCTCGTAGAGGACCGGCAGATCCTCGAGTCGCTGACGCAGACCCTCGACCCGCCGCAGCTCACCCTGCGCGTGCGACAGCTCGCTGGTGACCTTCTGGGCGTGCTCCTGGTCGTTCCACAGCTCGGGATCGGCGGCCTGGTGCTCGAGTTCGTCGATGCGCCGTCGCAGCTCCTCGACGTCGAGGACCGACTCCACGGTGCGGAGGGTCGTGTCGAGCTCGGTCAGGGCTGCGGAAACATCGGGATGCACGATTCAACAGGTTACCGGAGCGACGAACGGGCCCGCCGTGGGCGGCGATCGACACGGGCAGGGCCCGAGCCGGGTCGAGCATCGCCGACCCCGGAGTGGACGGCAAGCTGCTCGGCCCCGAGCGACGGCGGCTAGCGTTTCCGTCATGACCACCGACTACACCGCCGACCTGGACCTCGCCCTCCGACTCGCCGACGCGTCCGACTCCATCACCCGCGACCGCTTCGGTGCGCTGGACCTGAAGGTGGACGACAAGCCGGACCTGAGCCCGGTCTCCGACGCCGACCTCGCCGTCGAGCGCACCATCCGCGAGGTGCTCGGCGAGCAGCGACCGGACGACGCGGTGCTCGGCGAGGAGTTCGGTGGCGACGCGGTCTTCCGTGGACGGCAGTGGGTCGTCGATCCGATCGACGGCACGAAGAACTTCGTGCGCGGTGTGCCGGTCTGGGCGAGCCTGATCTCGCTCCTCGAGGACGGTGTGCCCGTCGTCGGTGTGGTCAGCGCCCCGGCACTGAACCGTCGGTGGTGGGCGGCTGCGGGCGGCGGTGCCTGGGTGTCGCACGACGGCGCCGAGCCCCGGCGCATCTCGGTGTCGCAGGTGAGCGATCTCGCATCGGCGTCGCTGAGCTTCTCGAGCCTGAGCGGCTGGCAGGATCGCGGCATCCGTGATCGTTTCGTCGCCCTGACCGACGACGTGTGGCGGGTGCGCGCGTACGGCGACTTCTTCTCCTACTGCCTGCTCGCCGAGGGCACCCTCGAGATCGCGCTCGAACCCGAGGTGTCGCTGTGGGATCTGGCCGCGCTCGACGTCTTGGTGCGCGAGGCCGGTGGCCGGTTCACGAACCTCGAGGGCACGGACGGTCCGCACGGCGGCAGCGCGGTCGCGACCAACGGCACGCTGCACGACGAGGTGCTCGGTCGACTGAAGTGAGAGGTCGGNNNGGAGCGTCGCGCGTGGGGCCGGGTTCGTCAGCGGACGGGGAGATGTACGGCGGTCTCGAGGTCGGCTTCGCTCGTGACGCTCGGGTCGCTCGGATAGACGTTGAAGTGGTGGGTGGCCACGTCGTCCTCGATCCGGGCCGCGGACAGGCCGTGTTCGGTCAGGAATTCGGCGATCGCCTCGTGGGCCCGCGGGATCGATTCGGCGTACGGCCCGGTCACGGTGGCGACGACCGCCCGGCGTGAGGGGAACTCGTGGACCGTCAGCGGCTCGCGGGCCGTGGTTCCCGGCGCCACCGGCAGGAACACCGATTCGTCGACGTCCGACTCACGGAACTCGCCGTCGTGTTCGATGCATCCGCCGGGTCCGGTCGGGACGATGCCCTGCTCCTGCAGGGCGGGCATGAAGCGTTGCCACAGTTCACCTTCGGCCGAGTAGTCGGCGACGGTGCCGCGGAGGCAGACGTATGTCTGCTGAGGAATCTCGGTCAGTTCGATTCGGGTCATGATCGTGTCCTCCGGTATCTCGTCGAGCATGCGGTCCAGGGCCCTCAGTCGCGTGCGGCCGAGTTCGAGTTCCTCCTCCAGCACACGGCGCTGCAGTCGCAGGGCCTGCGTGTAGGCGGGGGTTCCGCCCGTCGCCAGTAGTGCCCCGATGGCAGACACGCCGAAGCCGACGTCGCGCAGGCGCCGGATGCGCGCGGCATCGGCGGTCTGCTCGGGGAGGTATCGGCGGTAGCCGCTGACCTCGTCGACCACGGCGGGGATCAGCACTCCGTGCGAGTCGTAGTGCCGCAGCATCCGCACGCTGATCCGGGTCAGGGACGAGAACTCTCCGATGGACATCAACCTGATGGTGTCGGTCATGGCGCCGAGTCTGCGACCTCACACGGTGTGAGAGTCAACCCGCGGAACTTACCGCGCAGTAGACACCGACCTTACTCGCAAGTAAGATCGGAGCCGTCCGCTGCCGCATCGAGAGACATCTGGTGATCATGAGCAAGCAAGACAGCGTGGCCCGCCACACGCCTCGCGACACGTCCGCCGTCGGCCTCAATCCGATCAAACGCGACGTCATGGGCGCTGCCATGCGCGTGCTCACCCGGATCACGGGCTCCGAACTGGCCGACCGGTACAAGTTCCGCGAGACGATCGACCGGATCACGTACCAGTCCACGAAGACGGGCTTCAAGACCCTCGGCGCCGCCACGCGCACCTTCAAGAAGATGTCGGGCGGCGCGAGCGGCCCGCAGCGTCTCGCCACCGCGAAGAACGCCGACTTCTTCGACCTCACCCCCACCGACGATCAGCAGATGATCACGGAGACGGTGCGTGAGTTCGCCGCCGAAATCCTGCGGCCCGCCGCGCACGACGCCGACGAGGCTGCCGCGGCCCCGGCCGATCTGCTCGCGCGCGCAGCCGAACTCGGCATCACCATGGTCAACGTGCCCGAGGCGTTCGACGGCGCCGCCGACGAGCGCGGCGTGGTCACCAACGTGCTGGTCGCCGAGGCCCTCGCGCACGGCGACATGGGTCTGGCCCTGCCGATCCTCGCGCCGAGCGGTGTGGCCGTGACGTTGACGCAGTGGGGCACCGAGGACCAGCAGAAGACCTACCTGCCGGCCTTTGCCGGCGACGACGTTCCCCAGGCGTCCGTCGTCATCGCCGAGCCGCGCGCCCTGTTCGATCCCTTCGCGCTGCAGACCAAGGCGGTGCGCTCCCCCAGCGGCTATCGGCTCAACGGCGTGAAGTCGTTCGTCCCGGCCGCGGGCAGCGCCGAACTCTTCGTCGTGGCAGCCGAACTCGACGGCAAGCCGTCCCTCTTCCTCGTCGAGGCGAAGAGCAAGGGCGTCGTCATCGAGGCCGATCCGGGCATGGGCCTGCGCGCCGCCGGACTGGGTCGCCTACTGCTCGAGGACGTCGCGGTGCCGGAATCGGCACGTCTCGGCGACGACGACGCAGACGTCCGCGCCGAGCAGTACGCCGACGCCGTGCGTCTGTCGCGCCTGGGATGGGCCGCTCTGGCGATGGGCACCGGTCAGGCCGTGCTCGACTACGTGGTCCCTTACGTCAATGAGCGCGAGGCGTTCGGCGAGCCCATCAGCCACCGCCAGGCGGTGGCGTTCATGGTGGCCAACATCAAGATCGAACTCGACGGTCTGCGCCTGGTCACGCTCCGCGGCGCGTCGCGGGCCGAGCAGGGCCTGTCGTTCGCCCGCGAGGCGGCCCTGGCCCGCAAGCTCGCCACCGACAAGGGCATGCAGTTCGGCCTCGACGGCGTCCAGCTGCTCGGCGGCCACGGCTACACCAAGGAACACCCCGTCGAACGTTGGTACCGCGACCTGCGAGCAATCGGAGTCGCCGAGGGCGTCGTCCTCGTCTGATCGGCCCGACCCGAACAAGGAACCTGTGATGATCAATCTCGAACTTCCCCGGAAGCTCAAAGCTTCCGCGAACCAGGCCCACCAGGTCGCCGCGCAGATCTTCCGGCCGATCTCCCGCAAGTACGACCTCGCCGAGCACGAGTACCCCGTCGAACTCGACACCATGGCCGCGATGGTCGAGGGACTCAACGACTCCGGTCAGGGCGCGGCGGGCGCCACGCTCGGCCGCGACAGCAAGGCCAAGCAGGACGGCCCCGCCGGAAACGCCAACGGCGGCAACATGGCCGGTCTCCTCAACGTCATCGAGACGTGCTGGGGCGACGTCGGCCTGACCCTGTCGATCCCCTACCAGGGCCTCGGCAACTCCGCGATCGCCGCGGTGGCCACCGACGAGCAGCTCGAACGTTTCGGCAAGGTGTGGGCCTCCATGGCGATCACCGAGCCGGGCTTCGGATCCGACTCGGCGGCCGTGACCACCACGGCCGTGCTCGACGGCGACGAGTGGGTCCTCAACGGCGAGAAGATCTTCGTCACCGCCGGTGAGCGTTCCACGCACATCGTCGTGTGGGCGTCCGTCGACAGGTCGAAGGGCCGCGCCGCGATCAAGTCGTTCGTCGTGCCGCGCGAGGCTCCCGGACTCTCGGTCGCCCGCCTCGAGAAGAAGCTCGGCATCAAGGCGTCCGACACCGCCGTGCTCGTGCTCGACAACTGCCGCATCCCGAAGGACAACATCCTCGGTTCCCCGGAGGTGAACACGGAGAAGGGGTTCGCGGGGGTCATGCAGACCTTCGACAACACGCGTCCGATCGTGGCCGGCATGGCCGTGGGTCTCGGTCGCGCGGTACTCGAGGAACTGCGCGCGATCCTCGAGGAGGCGGGTGTCGAGGTCTCCTACGACATCCCCGCGAACAACCAGCACGCCGCGGCCGCCGAGTTCCTGGCGCTCGAGGCCGACTGGGAGGCCGCCTACCTGCTCGCGCTGCGCGCGACGTGGATGGCCGACAACAAGAAGCCCAACTCCCTCGAGGCGTCGGTGTCGAAGGCGAAGGCCGGCCGCACCGGCACCGCGGTCTCGCTCAAGGCCGTCGAACTCGCCGGCACCTACGGGTACTCACAGCGGCCGCTGCTCGAGAAGTGGGCACGTGATTCCAAGATCCTCGACATCTTCGAGGGCACCCAGCAGATCCAGCAGCTCATCGTCGCTCGGCGGGTGCTCGGAAAGTCGTCCTCCGAACTGAAATAACGCCCGGGACATGGGGTCCGTCCGCGGGCCCGGAGGGATGGGACCGGGGCCGGCGACGGTACCGGGCGTTTCGGAGGATCCATCGGGGGACGAGCCCTCGCCGCNGCAGGTGCGGCGAGGGTTCTACCGATTCGAGGAAGTTTGCCTGGAATGTGAGCTACGTCACGGCTACTGTGTGTCCTGACGCCGACACACAACCAGGGGGACGGATGCTCGGTCAGGACATTCTCGGCAGGATCACGGGCGGGCGGATCACGCTCGACGACACGATCGGCCAGGTCAAGGACACCGTCGGATCACTCGCGGTACTCCATCGCGCCGGTCTGCTGCACTTCCCGCGCGTGGACCACAGCATCGGGACGATCATGGCGGCCAACAAGTACGGGCCGTTCGCCGGTGCCGTGCACGCGCAGGCCGAACGCGGCCTGGACGCCGTCGCACTGATCGACGAGGCCGGCGACGTCACCTACAAGGAACTCGAGGCCCGCTCCAATGCCCTCGTGCGTGCGTGGCAGCGCGCCGGGGTCGAACCGGGATCGGTCATGGGCATCATGGCCCGCAATCACCGCGGTCTCGTGCTGACCATGCTCGCCACTGCCAAGCTCGGCGTGCGGCTCGTCATGATGAACACCGGCTTCGCCCCGCGGCAACTCGTCGACGTCGCCGCGCGCGAACAGGTCTCGACGTTCGTCTTCGACAGCGAGTTCGCCGATGTCGCCGCCGCGCTCCCCGACGACGTGCGCCGGTACGTCTCCTGGGTGGACGACGAGGTCCCCGATGTCCCGACCCTGGAGCAGTCGATCGAGGGGCTGGACGGCTCGTCTCTACCCGCCCCGGAGGTCTTCGGTGGATTCGTGCTGCTCACCAGTGGCACCACCGGCACCCCGAAGGGGGCGCCGCGCGGCCGCACGTCGCCGTTCGCGTCGGCCCAGTTCCTCGATCGGGTTCCGCTGCGCCCCGGGCAGACGATGCTCATGGCCGCCCCCGCCTTCCACGGCACCGGCGTCTCGCAGTTCGCGCTCGCCCTCGCGCTCGGTCAGACCGTGGTGATGATGCGGCGCTTCTCCCCCGTCGACACGTTGGGCCTCGTCGAGCAGCACGGCGCGAATGTGCTGGTCGTCGTCCCGACCATGCTGCAGCGGATCCTCGACCTCGGACCGGAGAAGATCGCCGAGTACGACACCTCGAGCCTGAAGATCGTTTTCTCCGCGGGTTCGTCGCTCTCACCCGACGTGTGCCGCCGGACGACGGAGGCCTTCGGGCACGTGCTGTACAACCTGTACGGATCCACCGAATGCGCCGTCGCGACGGTCGCGACCCCCGACGACATCCGGCAGGCCCCCGGCACGGCCGGCCGGCCTCCTGTGACCTGCCGGGTGGTGCTGTTCGACGACCACGGCAACCGCATCACCGAACCGCACGTCTCCGGCCGCATCTTCGTCTCGAGCGGCCTGTCCTTCGCCGGCTACACCGACGGTCGCGACAAGGAACGCATCGACGGACTGCTGTCGATCGGCGACATCGGGCACTGGGACGAGAACGGCCTCCTCTTCGTCGACGGCCGCGACGACGACATGATCGTCTCCGGCGGCGAGAACGTCTATCCGCTCGAGGTCGAGAACCTGCTCGCCGAACGGGAGGACGTGCTCGACGCCGCCGTGGTGGGTGTCCCCGATTCCGAGTTCGGGCAGCGGCTGCGGGCCTTCGTGGTCCCCTCCCCCGACTCCTCCCGCGACGCCGAGGACATCAGAGCGTTCGTGAAGGCGAATCTCGCCCGGTACAAGGTCCCGCGCGAGGTGGTCTTCCTCGACGAGCTGCCGCGCAACGCCACCGGGAAGCTGCTGCGCCGAGTGCTGGTGGAGATGGATGTACCCGAGGATCCCGAGAAGGGGTACACCGCCGCCCGGGGGTAACCCTCCCGAAAAGAACGAAGGCNNNCCTTCGTGGTGGTAGCGGGGACAGGATTTGAACCTGCGACCTCTGGGTTATGAGCCCAGCGAGCTACCGAGCTGCTCCACCCCGCGTTGCATGAACGAACCTACACGAGCGCGGAAACGGAATGCAAATCGCCTCGTCGGACGCGGATCCTCCTCGACGACAACCGGAATCACCGCCCCTTCCGGGTGACCCGGTTCACATTTCGACCATGACTATCACCACATAACGGAGGTGTAACGATCTTGCATCGACTCCCGTTATATCCTTGCTGAGCTGGGGAAATCCCTCGGCGTCATCCCATCAGGTGGACAGGCTCCTCTTCCGGCACGGGGATGACGGGCCGCGACACGCTTTGTACTGTCGGTCCCGGCTCGAAACAGCCGAGCCACCACCGGCCCGTCGCCGCCAGTCTGCCCCGCGGGATCCGGTGCCTACGAAGACCCGAGGGGCAGGGACGCGACCGACATGGTCCCCGATCCGGACGGAGACATTCTCCGTCAGCCGAGATCGACGAGGGCCGTCGCGCTCCGCGAGCGCGGGAAGGACCCCACAGCATGACCAACTTCAGCACGCGTGCATTCCGCACTGCCGTCGTCACCGGTGCACTCGCCGCGGTTCCGTTCGCGCTCGCCACCGGCACCGCGTCCGCCGCCCAGCACAACTGGGACGGCGTCGCCCAGTGCGAGAGCGGTGGCAACTGGGCCATCAACACCGGCAACGGCTACTACGGTGGCCTGCAGTTCTCGCAGAGCACCTGGGAGGCCAACGGCGGCAGCGGCCGCGCGGACCAGGCCTCGAAGGCGGAGCAGATCCGCGTCGCCGAGAACGTCCTGCAGACGCAGGGCCCCGGTGCGTGGCCCGTCTGCAGTCAGTACCTGACCACCGAATCCGCGCCGGCGCCCGAGGCTCCCGCGCCGACTCCGGAAGCTCCGGCACCCGTGGCTCCGGCACCCGCGGCTCCGGCTGCGCCCGAGCTGCCGGCCGAGGTCACCCAGGCCGTCGACACCGCCAACCAGCTCGCCCAGCAGTACGGCTTCGGCGCCGAGTTCGCGCAGATCGTCGACATCACGCTGGCCGGTCGCTGACGCATACCGTCTCCGCGAACACGACGAAGGNNNCCGGTTTCCGTTACCGGATCAGCCGCCGGTGATTCAGCCGCCGGTGGATTCGTAGGCGTCGACGGCCTGCTGCACCCGCCGCAGCGCCCGACCGTAGGCTTCGAAATCGCCGCTGGTCTGCGCGTTGGCCAGCTCCGCGAGTGCCGAATCGAGCTCCGCGACCGCGGCATCGCGATTCGCGGGAGCGGTCGGCGCCGGCGAGGCGGGCTGCTGTTGCTGCTGATCGGAAGGCTGGTTCTGCTCTTCCGTGCCCTCGCCGATCGCCTCACCGCGGGTCTCGTCGTCGACCTCGGCAGTGGGCAGCGCCTCACCGCCGGGAGCGGTGGCCGCGTCGCCGACACCGGATCCGAAGACCTGATCGAGCGCACCGGCCAGAGTGGGTGCGTACCCGATCCGGACGCCACCGCTGGCACCCGGCTCCCGGTAGCTGACGAGCACGCGCGACAGCTGCGGGAAGGTCGACGTGCTGCCCGCCGTCGCATTGCGCTCGGTGTACATCGGCTGGACGTACAGGATGCCGCCGTCCGCGATGGGCAGGGTGAGCAGGTTGCCGTACTGGATCCGGTTGGACCGTTCGAGCAGGGTCCGCTCCGAAGCCACTCGGGTGTCGGAGATCATCGCGTTCTGCGTCTGCTCCGGACCGAAGGTCTGCGTGTCCGTCGGTAGCTGCAGGATCGTGAACTTCCCGTAGTTCTCCGGATCGGATTCGACCGAGATGTACGCCGACAGGAACTGCCGGTTGTAACCCACCATCGCCGAGGTCAGGCGGAACCGCGGATCCGCCGTCTCACGATCGCCCATCAGCAGGTAGTAGGGCGGCTGGTTCGCGCTGGTGTCGACCGTCGGATCGGCCGGCACCGACCAGAACGCGTTGTTGGTGAAGAACTCGCGCGGGTCGTCGACGTGGTACTTGGCGAGCATCTCGCGCTGCACCTTGAACAGATCCTCCGGGTAGCGGAAGTGCGCCCGCAGTTCGTCGGAGATCTGGTCCTGCGGGGTCACCGCGTCGGGGAAGACACCCATCCACGCCTTCAGGACCGGGTCCTGATCGTCGACCTGGTAGAGCGTGACGGTGCCGTCGTAGGCATCGACCGTCGCCTTCACCGAGTTGCGGATGTACGAGACCTCCTTGCGGGGCAGCAACCGGCCGGTGTTCTGGTCGATGCTGTCCTCGACGAGGCCCTCGAGCGACGCGCGCTGCGCGTACGGGTAGTAGTCGAGCGTGGTGTACGCGTCGACGACCCACTTGATGCGGCCGTCGATCGCGGCCGGGTAGGCGTCGCCGTCGGCCGTCAACCACGGCGCGACCTTCGTCACGCGCTCACGCGGGTCGCGGTTGAAGAGGATCTTCGAGTCGCTGCCGATTGCGCTCGAGAACAGGATGTTGCGTTCGCCGTACTTCGCGGCGAAGGCGAGCCGGTTGAACCAGTTGCCGATGTCGACGCCGCCCGAGCCGGTGTAGGTGTACTTCTCGGTGTCGGTGTCGTACTCACGCGGCCCGGACGAGTCGGCGCTGTTGCCGACGATCGCGTAGTCCGGATCGGCCTCGGCGATGACCTCGCCGTAGTAGATGCGGGGCTGCTCGACGGGGATGACCTGGTTCTCCGCGGCGAGCGACGCCAGGTCGCTGACGAAGTAGACGGGATAGCCGCTGTTGCTGTTGGCGGCCTCCTCCGCCGACGCACTCGCGGCGGCGTTCACGCGGTTGGCGGGCGCCGCGACGAGACCGTTGCCGTGCGTGTACACGGTGTGGCGGTTGATCCAGTCGGTCTGGTTGCCGGTCAGGCTCGTCGGCGAGAGCTCACGCGCCGCGACGATGTAGTCCTCCATACGACCGTCGAGCTCGTACCGGTCGATGTCGAGCGACTCGGGGTAGCCGTAGAAGTTCTTCAGCTGCGTCTGCTGCGTGAACGTGCGGGGAAGCACGTTCGGGTCGAGCAGGCGGGCGTTCGCGATCGTGGTGATGTCGGCCGGGATGTTCTCGGGCGAGGTGGTGCCCACACCCGGGTAGTCCTCGTACGCCACCTTGTCGTCGGTGATGCCGTACGCCTCGCGGGTCGCGGCGATGTTGCGCTCGATGTACTCGCTCTCCTTGTCGGCGGCGTTCGGGCGCACCGAGAACTGCTCGACCATGAGCGGGTACACCGCGCCGACGAGGATCGACGAGAGCACGAGCAGCGCCGTCGCGAGCGCGGGGATCCGCAGGTCGCGCAGGAAGATCGCGGCGAAGAACGCGATCGCGCAGATGACGGCGATCGCGAGCAGGATGAGCTTGGCCGGCAGCACCGCGTTGATGTCGGTGAAGCCACCGCCGGTGAAGGTGGGTTCCTTGCGGCTGCTCCACAGCAGTTCGTACCGATCGAGCCAGTATGCGAACGCCTTGAACGCGACGAACAGGCCGGCGAGGACCGCGAGCTGCACACGCGAGGCCGTCGACATGCTTCCACCGCGACCGGCGAGGCGGATGCCGCCGAAGATGTAGTGGGTGACGAGGTTCGCGATGAACCCGAGCACGATCGCAACGAAGAACCAGTTGAGCAGGAAGCGGTAGAACGGCAGGTCGAAGGCGTAAAAGCCCACGTCGAGACCGAACTGCGGATCGGTGGTGCCGAAGTCGCCGCCGTTGAAGAACATCTGCACGGTGACCCAGCCGGCCTGGGCGACCAGACCGGAGAGCACGCCGAGCACGACCGGGATGCCGATCCCGAAGGCGCGCATGCGCGTCATCACGGTGGTGCGGTAACGCGCCACCGGATCGTTGGGTCCGGTGGTCGGCACGAAGACCGGGCGCGACCGGTAGGCGAGCAGCATCGCCAGCCAGACGACACCGCCGATGAACAACCCGACCACCAGGAACAGTGCGATCCGGGTCAGGAGAACCTTGACGTATACGTCCCGGAAGTCGACCTCGCCGAACCAGAGCCAGTTGGTGTAGGTGTCCACCAACCGTGGTCCGAGCAGGAGCAGCACTGCGGCCACCACTGCCAGGATCAGCAGAACTCTGCTCCGCTTCGACAATGTAGGTACTCCGGTCGGGGGCCTCATGCCCACGTGCCACGCTCCCAACTCGTCCGGCGGCGCGATCGCACCGCATCTGTACATCTCGCGCTCGACGAACGCGTACGAACGCGCCTCGTTGTCACGGAGTGACCGTTTCGCCCCACTCTACGGAATCCTCCTACCGGGGGTCGTACGACGCAGGTCCGGCAGCGCACACCCGCGTACGGGTGCCAGGATAGGCCGGTGAACCAACGTCTTCCCGTACCTTCCGAACAAGGACTCGCGCGCGCCGTCCACGAGATCATCGATTTCGCGGATGCGGAGGGTTGGGACCGCCCTCCCGTGATGTTCGCGCTCGTCCCGACCGTGCTGCTCGCAGCCGCCGAACCCACCCTCGCCGACCAGCTCGACGAGGGACACGAGTACACCCCGATCGCGCAGGAGGACTTCCCCGACGACGTCGAGGGCGGCAGTCCCGCACTCGAGGAGTTCCTCGCCACGACCACCTGGCCCGGCTCTGTCGCCGGGTGCGCGCTCGTGCAGGAGGTGGTGGTGCTGCCGCCGAGCGCCGAGAACGAACTCGACGACGCCTTCGCGCCGCTGCTCGCCGACGCCCACGCGGCCGACGAGGCGGCACGACTCGCAGCGCACAGTCACCCGGAACGACGCGCCGCCCGCCTCATCTCCGCGGTCCTGCGCGACGGGCCGTCGCTCTCGCTCCTGCAGTTGCGTCCGCTCGACGACGACGATCCGTTCGCGGGTGCCGAGCTGCGGACCTACGACAACCTCGCCCCGCACGTCGTGGCGGCGTTGTACGCGACCCTCGAGGCGAGCGACGACGACTACTGAGCTGCCGGATCACCGCGCTGTCGGTCCTGCGGCGGGTGTGATCAGCTGCAGGCCGGCGCGTCGCGTCCGTCCGCGATCGCGGCCAGCGCGTCGATCGCACCCTCGAGCGTCTCGACCTTCACGAGCTGCACACCCTCGGGCGCGCCGCTCTGCGCCTCCGCGCAGTTCTCGGCGGGCACCAGGAAGACGGTTGCGCCGTCCTCCGACGCCGCGGTGAGCTTGTGGGTGATCCCGCCGATCGGCCCGACCATCCCGTCCGAGTCGATCGTGCCGGTACCGGCGACGTCGAGTCCGCCGTTGAGCAGGCCCGGGCTGAGCTTGTCCACCACGGCCAGGCTGAACATCAGGCCGGCGGACGGGCCGCCGATGTCGGCCAGGTTGAAGGTGACCTCGAAGGGCACCTCGGGAACCTCCTCGGTGGCGATGCCCAGGAAGCCCTTGTCCGGGTCGCCGGGCCGGGGACCGACGGGGACGTCGAACGACTCCTCGGCATTGCCGCGCAGGACGGTGATGCCCACCGACTCGCCGGGCGGCACGTCGCCGACCGCGCGCTGGACCTGGCCGGCCGTGCGCATCTCCTCACCGCCGACGGCGACGATCCGGTCGCCTGCTTCGAGCAATCCGGAGGCGGGAGCGTCCTGGCCCACCTCGGCGATCCGCAGGGTCACCGGCAGATCGAGATAGTGCAGGGCGGCGAGTTCGGCGGACCGCTCCGACTGGGCGAACTGCGCCTGGTCGACGGCCTGCACCTCGTCCTTGCTGCGATCGGGCGGGTAGACCTGCTCGCGCGGCGCGACGCCGTAGCGACCGCTGATCCAGGCGGTGAAGGTCTGCGCGAGGGTGAGATTGTCGGTGACCCCGACGGTCGTCATGAACAGACTGCCCTCGGTCTCGTCCGCCTCGATCCCCTCGAGCGCGACGACCGGGGTGCCCTCGATCTCGCCGAGCGTGTCGAAGACGGGCCCGGGGCCGAGCGCCACGTACGGCGCCCGGACGTTGAATGCCACGACCACGATGACGAGGATCGGGAGCACGAGCGCGAGCGGCAGGACGTAGCGACGATTCACCCGGCCAGGGTAGCGGTCGGCCGACGACGCCCCGCACCACGACCGTGCTGTGTCGCTCATGGCGTACCACGCCCCCTCGTGATGGCGTACCACGCCCCCTCGTGATGGCGTACCACGCCGTGTTCGCCATGAGCGTGACCACGATGCCGGTCCCCACCCGGGCCGCCTTGTACCGTTGGATACATGAGCGACACGCCCTTCGGATTCTCGAATCCCGACGACGACCCCGACCGCAGGAAGGACGAGGGTTCCGGTAGCGGCGGCTCCGGTGGCGGCATCCCCTTCGGATTCGGGCTCCCCGGCAGCGGCGGGGGCGACAACCTCTTCGGCGGTCAGGGCTTCGATCCCGCGCAGTTCGGTCAGATGCTCAGCCAGTTCGGCCAGATGCTCGCCGGCATGGGCAGCGCCATGGGTTCCGGCGGCGGCTCGGGTCCGGTCAACTACGACATCGCGACGACGCTCGCACGACAGCAGATCGGGTCCGTCGACCCGGTCTCGCCCCGCACCGCCGACGCCGTGACCGACGCCGCGCGCCTCGCGGAACTGTGGCTCGACGCGGCCACCACGCTGCCCGCGGGTGCGTCGAAGGTCGTGGCGTGGACGCCCGTCGACTGGCTCGACAACACCCTCGAGACGTGGAAGCGCCTGTGCGATCCGATCGCCGAGCAGGTCAACGGGATGATGCTGAACGGTCTGCCCGAGGAGGCCCGCGCGATGGCCGGGCCCATGCTCGGCATGTTCTCCCAGATGGGTGGCGTCGCCTTCGGCTCCCAGCTCGGCCAGGCCCTCGGCCAGCTGTCGAAGGAAGTGCTCACCTCCACCGACATCGGTCTCCCGCTCGGCCCGGAGGGCACCGCCGCTCTGTTGCCGGCCGCGGTCGAGAGCTTCGGTGAAGGACTCGAGCAGCCCGCGCAGGAGGTGCTCGTCTTCCTCGCCGCACGCGAGGCCGCCCACCAGCGCCTCTACAGCCACGTGCCGTGGCTGCGTCAGCGGATGCTGGCAACCGTCGAGGAGTACGCACGCGGCATCCGCATGGACATGTCGTCGATCGAGGATCTCGCGCAGGGACTCGATCCGTCGGCACTCACCGACCCGTCCAAGCTCGAGGAGATCCTCAAGCAGGGTGCGTTCGAACCCCAGACCACCCCGGAGCAGAAGGCCGCACTCGAACGACTCGAGACGATGCTCGCGCTCGTCGAGGGCTGGGTCGAGACGGTCGTCGCCGACGCGCTCGGCGAGCGGCTCCCGGGTGCCTCGGCCCTGACCGAGACCCTGCGCCGTCGCCGCGCCACGGGCGGACCGGCGGAGCAGACCTTCGCCACGCTCGTCGGCCTCGAACTGCGGCCCCGGAAGGTGCGCGAGGCCGCCGCGCTGTGGCGGCGTCTCACCACCGACGCCGGCACCGAGGCCCGCGACCACGTGTGGGCGCACCCCGACCTGCTGCCGGACTCGTCGGATCTCGACAACCCGGCAGCCTTCGTCGACCGTGTGATCGGCGGCGGCACCGGAGCCTTCGACGATCCGATCGCCCAGCTGCAGGCGACCATGGAACGCGAGCAGGCCGAACGGGATCGCGCCGCCGAGGACGGATCCGACGAGGACCGTCCCGGGGACGACAGCACCTCCTAGAACGACCCGCCGGAGGTACCCGCGCCTGTGGACAACTGCTCCTCGTGAGCGGTCCACGGGCGCGGGTGCTGTCAGTCTGTCTCCATGATCACCGCATGTCGCGAGACGACCACGAATCCCGCGCCGCCCGAGGCGGCGGTTCTCCGGGTCGATCCGGAACTGGCCGTACTCGAACGGTCCGACGGCTCGATCCAGCTCGGCTGGGGTCCCGACACCGCGACCGTCGTCCTGCCACCCGAGGGCATGGACCGCTTCGACCTCGGCGTTCTCGTCCGGCTGCTCGACGGCCGGCTCACCCTCGACGAGGTGCTGGACGCCGCGGCGGAGCGTGGGCTTCCGTCCGGACGGGTCCGGCAGGTGCTCGACGAGCTCACCGCGACGGGCGCGCTCCGGCAGGTCCCCGCGTCGTCGGTCGGTCCGGGGCGACCGCGGCGGGTGCGGGTCCACGGCTCGGGTCCGCTCGCGTCGGCGATCGTCGAGGATCTCCCGGTGCGGGACGTGCGGTGGGTGCGCTCGTCGCCCGGTGACGAACCGCAGGGTCCGGCCGACTGTGTCGTCCTCGCCGACGGGCAGGTGCCCGACCCCCACCTCGTGAACATGCTCGTGCGGGCCGGGATCCCTCATCTCGCGGTGCGCATCCGGGACGGACGCGGCATCGTCGGTCCGTTCGTACTCCCCGGCCGGAGCAGTTGCCTGCGCTGCGCCGATCTCGTGCGGACCGATCTCGATCCGTCCTGGCCGCGACTGGCGAGTCAGCTGTACGGACGGCAGGGCCACGCCGGTCGGGCGGTGACGTCGGCGACCGCGGCGATGGCCGTCGGTCAGATCGAGGCGTTCCTCTCCGTCGATCCGTCGGTGACTCCGGCGGTCGACCGCACCCTCGAACTGGACCTGCGAGACCACCGCATCGTCACGCGCCGATGGTTCCGTCATCCCCGGTGCGACTGCTCGGCCATCGCTCCGGTCGGTCAGGCATGATGGGGGGCGTGCCAGACATCCCTCGCAGAAGCTCGTCCCGCACTGCCAAGCTCGCGAGCATTCCCCTGGGAATCGCCGGGCGCGCGGCCGTCGGTTTCGGTCGTCGGCTCGCCGGTGGAGATCGGGAGGAGATCGACGCCGAGATGACGGCGAAGGCCGCCGAGCAGTTGTTCAGCGTGCTGGGCGAACTCAAGGGTGGCGCCATGAAGTTCGGCCAGGCCCTGAGCGTGATGGAAGCCGCCGTCCCGGAGGAATTCGCCGAACCGTATCGGGAGGCGCTCACCAAACTGCAGGCCGAGGCCCCTCCCCTGCCCGCCCGGGCCGTGCACCGCGTGCTCGACCAGCAACTCGGCACGAAGTGGCGTGAGCGCTTCGAGTCGTTCGACGACGTGCCCGTCGCGTCGGCCAGCATCGGCCAGGTGCACCGGGCCGTGTGGTCGGACGGACGCGAGGTCGCGGTGAAGGTCCAGTACCCGGGCGCCGACGAGGCGCTGCGCGCCGACATGCGCACGCTGTCCCGGTTCGCCGGGTTGTTCGCCACGATGATGCCGGGCGCCGATGTGCGTGCGCTGCTCGACGAGTTGTCCGCACGCACCGAGGAAGAACTCGACTACCGGATCGAGGCCGACAACCAGCGGGCCTTCACGAAGGCCTTCGCCGGCGACGAGAAGTTCCTGATCCCGCGTGTCGTCGCGAGTGCGCCGAAGGTCGTCGTGACCGAATGGCTTTCGGCGACACCACTGTCGGCGATCATCAGCGGTGGTACGCGAGAGCAGCGCAACCGGGCCGGTGCGCTGCTCGCGGAGTTCCACTTCTGTTCGCCCGCACGGGCCGGTCTGCTCCACAGCGACCCGCATCCGGGCAATTTCATGCTTCTCGACGACGGCCGTCTCGGGGTCATCGACTTCGGCGCCACGGCGGCGATGCCCGACGGCTTCCCGCCGGTGCTCGGGCGGATGGTCCGGCTCGCACTCGACGAACGTTTCGACGAACTCACCCGGCTGCTCTACGACAACAAGTTCGTGCTGCCCGGTCGCACGGTCACCGACGAGGAGATCGCCGACTACCTCCGGCCGTTCACCGATCCGATCCACACCGAGTCGTTCCACTTCACCCGCGCGTGGCTGCAGCGGGTGGCGGGCACGGCCACGGACTTCTCGAGTTCGACCTTCAAGACGGCCCGGACGCTGAATCTTCCGCCCGAGTACGTGGGTGTGTTCCGGGTGCTGCTCGGTTCGGTCGGCATCTGCGCTCAGCTCGACGCCGAGGCGCCGTACATGCGCATCCTCAGTGAATGGCTACCCGGCTTCGTCGAGGAGNGGCAACCGTATTCACGCACAGACCAGTTCCTTGCGGGGTTCGGACAGCGGATTCTTCCGCGGCCGGCCCCGCGGCCGCTTGCGGGCCACGACGACACCACGGTCGATGATCTCCCCGCCCCACACGCCCCAGGGTTCCTCCCGCTCGAGAGCGGCGTCGAGGCACCGGGCACGCACCGGGCAACCCGCGCACAGCGTCTTGGCGTACTCGAGATCGGCCGGGGTCTCGGCGAACCACAGGTCGGGGTCGTTGTCGTGGCACGGCAGGGTGTCGCGGTCGCGGTCGTTACGTGACACCGCGAAAGTGTCGCTGCGCGACAGGATGTCGTCGGTACGACGCATCTCGTCTCCTTCCGTTCGTTTCGACAGGCTCGACGGGTATTCGCTCGGCACGTGAGCTCCTTCGTTGGTTCGGTGGAATGCGATGCGAACCCGGCCGGAGAACGAGAAAGGCCACGGTCCGCTGGGCGGGGTCCGTGGCCTGGAGGAGACGAAGGTCTACCGGGAGATACTTCCCGATCGACTTCCGACCACGGACGAGGCGGCGGCGTACACGCGTCGGCGTGCACGCGGCGCGGCTACCACTGCGGGAGCCACAGGTGTGGCGGCGGTGCGAGCCACAGGCGTGGCAATGCGAGTGGTAGCGGCGGCCACAGCGACACGAGGGGCAGTTGCCACTGCCACAGCGACGCGAGGGGCCGTTGCCGCTGCAAGAGCATCGAAGCCGAGCATCGGGGCCACCTCACTTTCTCGTCGCGCACGGGCCGTCTCCCGTGACATCGTCATCCAGCGTAGATTCGTGGACACGATCGGCACAAGTTATTTTCTACCTGCGGTTTCGTGCCACGTTCATCGTCCCGGCACTACAGTCGGAGGGCATGTCCCTCGCGACCACGAGATTCCTGCCCGTCCTCGACTGCCCGGATCCGCGCGCGCTCGCCGACTTCTACCGCCGGTTGCTCGGATGGACGATCACCAACGAGCGAGAGGACTGGGTCGAACTCACCCGTGACGACTCGACCGCCATCGCGTTCCAGCGCGATCCCGACTTCACGCCGCGTCACTGGCCCGCCGACGGTGTGCACGCCCATCTCGACTTCCACGTGCCCGATCTCGACGAGGCCGAACGTCTCGTCCTCGGACTCGACGCGCTGCGCGCCGACGACGGCTCGAACAAGAGCACCTTCCGGGTGTTCCGCGACCCGGCCGGGCACTACTTCTGCCTGTGCGCCGAGTGAACCCGGCCGAGACGTCGGCCGGGTAGTCCTCAGAGGTCGAGGGTGTCGACGGTGCACTAGAGGTCGAGGGTGTCGACCGTGCGCTCCCCCCGCACGAGGGCGAGCACGTCGGCGCCGTACTGCTCGAGCTTCTTCGCCCCGATCCCCGGGATCGCGACCAGCGCACGATCGTCGCGCGGCTGCTGTTCGGCGATCGCGACGAGGGTGTTGTCGCTGAAGACGACGTAGGCCGGAACCTTCATCTCCTTCGAGCGCTCCCGGCGCCATTCCTTGAGAGCGACCAGCAGATTCTCGTCGAGATCGGACGGGCAACCCTCGCAGCGACCGAGCATGGTCGAGGTGGTGCCCATGAGCGGCTTGCCGCAGACACGGCACTGCGGACGCTTCTTCCGCGGGGAGGCCGGTTCGGCGATCTTCGACGCGGGTGAACTGTCGGGGATGAGCCCGTGCAGGAAGCGGGAGCGTCGCCGCGACCGGCGTCCGCCCGCCGTGCGGGACAACGCCCACGACAACTGCAGGTGCACGCGGGCACGAGTGACGCCGACGTAGAGCAGCCGCCGTTCCTCCTCGATGCCGGCCTCGTCGGGCGGGGTGTCCTTGTCGCCGGTGACGTGGGTGATCGGCAGGGTGCCGTCGGTGAGTCCGACGAGGAAGACGGCGTCCCATTCGAGGCCCTTCGCCGCGTGCAGAGACGCGAGGGTGACGCCCTGGACGGTCGGTGGCTGGCGCGCCTCGGCACGAGCCGCGAGATCGCGCAGCAGACCCTGCAGATCGAGGTCGGGTTCGTGCTCGAGCAGTTCCTCGGTGAGCTGCACGAGCGCGACGAGCGACGCCCAGCGCTCGCGTGCCTGCGCACCCACCGGTTCGGTGTCGGTCAGGCCCAGCGGCACCAGGGTGGCCCGGACGAGGCTGAGCAGCCCGGCACCGCGACCGGCGTCCTCCGGCAGATCGTCGCGTGTACCCACCTGACGCAGGGCATTGACCGCCTGCCGGACCTCCGCGCGGTTGAAGAAGCCTTCACCGCCGCGCACCTGGTACGGGATCCCCGCCTGCGTGAACGCCTGCTCGTAGGCCTCGGACTGGGCGTTGATGCGGTAGAGCACCGCGATCTCGGCCGCCGGGACCCCCTTGCCCATCAGCTTCGCGACGGCCTTGGCGACCGCCTGGGTTTCAGCGGGTTCGTCGTCGAACTCGGCGAAGGTGGGCTCCGGTCCGGACGGACGCTGACCGACGAGCTTGAGCCGGGTGCCGGCGATGCGGCCCCGTGCTGCGCCGATGACGCGGTTGGCGAGGTCGACCACCTCCGGGGTGGAGCGGTAATCGCGTTCGAGGCGCACGACCGTGGCGTCGGGGAACCGGCGGGAGAAGTCGAGCAGGTGCTTCGGGGTGGCGCCGGTGAACGAGTAGATGGTCTGGTTGGCGTCGCCGACCACCGTGAGATCGTCTCGCTCACCGAGCCAGGCGTCGAGCACGCGCTGCTGCAGCGGAGTGACGTCCTGGTACTCGTCGACGACGAAGCAGCGGTAGCGGTCGCGGAACTCCTCGGCCACCGCGAGGTTGTCCTCGAGGGCCGCGGCGGTGTGCAGCAGCAGGTCGTCGAAGTCGAGATACATCCCGTCGCCCGACCGGGTCTTGAGCTGCTCGTACGTCTCGTAGACACGCGCAACCCGCTCGGGATCGGCCGGTGGGGTGCGGTGGGCGCGGGCGGCCGCGGCCGGATAGTCCTCGGGCGCGACGAGCGTGCCCTTGGACCATTCGACCTCCGACAGCAGGTCGCGCACGGTGTCGGTGTCGGTCGGGAAGCCGCACCGGTGCGCCGCCTGCGAGACCGCCGCGAACTTGCGGTCGAGCAGTTGCCAGGGTGTGTCGCCGACGACCTGCGGCCAGAAGTACCGCAGCTGCCGCAGGGCGGCGGCGTGGAAGGTGCGGGCCTGCACCTGCGTGCCGTCACCGCCGATGCCCAGGGCGCGCAGGCGTGAACGCATCTCCCCTGCCGCGCGGGCGGTGAAGGTGACGGCGAGGACCTGGCTTGCGGAGACGTGACCGGCGGAGACGAGGTGGGCGATGCGGCGCGTGATGGTGCGGGTCTTGCCGGTGCCGGCACCGGCGAGCACGCAGACCGGCCCGCGTGGGGCGAGTACCGCTGCTGCCTGCTCGGGGTCGAGACCGTCCACCACATCCGCACACATGGCCTCCATCATGACAGCGACCGCCGACAGCGCCGCCCTCCGGTGACCTCGCCCGCTGTGGTGAGGACCACAGCTCATCCCGGTCGCGGAACATGTTCGGCGGCTGTGATGTTCTCCAAGACATGACGACCACCGACGCACCCGCCCTGACCGTCTACTCCACCACCTGGTGCGGTTACTGCAGGCGGCTGAAGACCCAGCTCGACCAGAACGGCATCGCGTACACCGAGATCGACATCGAGTCGGATCCGGCGGCCGCGGAGTTCGTCGGCAGCGTCAACAACGGCAACCACGTGGTGCCCACCGTCAAGTTCGCCGACGGCAGCACCGCCACCAACCCGTCGCTCGACGAGGTCCAGCGCGCTCTGGGTCTGTAGTTCCTGCTCGTTCGAAAAGGCCGGTCGCGTCCGCCGCGGCCGGCCTCTTCCATGCCCGGACCCGAGTCGATCCCGGGTCTTCTACTCCTTGGCCCAGCCCTCGAGCATCCCGCGCGCGATGGAGATCGAGCCGGGCAGCAGCAGTGGGGCGTCCTCGGCGGAGGCCCAGTCGCCCGTCGCCAGCGCTGCACGAACCTCGTCGCGGGTGAACCACCGCGCCTCGGTGATCTCCCCGTCGCGGAAGTCCAGCGCCTGCTCGGGATCGGCGATCGCTGCGAATCCCAGCATGAGCGACCGAGGGAACGGCCAGGGCTGACTGCCGAGATACCGCACGTCGCGCACCTCCACGCCGACCTCTTCGCGGATTTCCCGCACCACGCACGATTCGAGCGACTCACCGGCTTCGACGAAGCCCGCGAGAACGGAGAAGCGCCGCTCGGGCCACACCGGCTGCCGGGCGAGCAGGACCCGGTCGTGTCCGTCGTGCACGAGGCAGATGATCGCCGGGTCGGTGCGGGGGAACTCCTCGTGCCCGGTCTCGGTGCTGATCCGGGACCAGCCGGACATCGTCGGGCGGGTGGGCGAGCCGTCGACCGCGCTGTAGCCGGCGTTGTCGTGCCAGTTCAACAACGCGACCGCGCTGACCATCAGGTCGGCGTCCGCATCGTCGAGACGCTCGCCGACGCGTCGCAGATCGGCCACCGTGCCCGTCTGCGCCAGGACGCGGGTCGCCCAGACGTGATGTCCGTCGCGGATACCCAGGAAGATCGCGCCCTCGACCGGTTCGGGACCGAGTTCTGATGCCTCACCGAGCACGAGTGCGCTGTCGGAGACGCGTACCTGGTTGCGTCGATCGACCCGCAGGAGTTTCGCGTCGGCCCAGCCGGCGCGCAGGGCGTCCTCGTCCGAACGCAGCTCCTCCGCCCGGTCGACGACGGTACGTGAGAGCAGCGGGGTACCCGACAGAGCGAAACCGGTCACATCAGCACCCTAGCCACGCATGGCGCCCGGCGGCGAACCCACCAGCCGGATGTAGAGCAGTTTGTCGCTCGCTTCGAGCGCGTCGACCTCGGGCGAACCGATCCGCCACATCCGCCCGTCGCGGACGACGGCGAGGACGATGTCCTTCAGATGCCGGGGGGATCCCCCGACCTCGCCGGGCTCGACGTCGCGTTCGGTGATGGCGAACCCGGCTTCCGGTGTGAGCAGGTCCTCGATCATCTCGACAACGTTCGGCGTGGTCGTGGCGATGCCGAGCAGTCGCCCCGCCGTCTCCGACGAGATGACCACCGAGTCGGCACCGGACTGACGCAGCAGGTGGGTGTTCTCCGACTCGCGGATGGCGGCGACGATCTTCGCGCGCGGGGCGATCTCGCGGGCGCTGAGGGTCACGAGCACCGCGGTGTCGTCGCGGTTCGCGGCGACGATCACCGCCGACGCGTGCTGCACCCCGGCGAGCCGGAGCACATCGGACTTCGTCGCCGAACCCTGGACCGTCACGAGGCCCTGGCCGGCCGCGGACTCGAGAACCACCGGATCGGTGTCGACCACGACGATCTCGGACGGGGGTACCCCGTCGCCGAGCATCGCGTCGACTGCGGTACGGCCCTTGGTGCCGTAACCGATGACGACGGTGTGATTACGCACGCGGCGCCTCCAACGCTGGATCTTGAATGCTTGCCGGGAACTCTCGGTCAGTGCCGACAGAGTGGTACCGACGAGCACGATGAGGAAGAACACCCGGAGCGGGGTGATCAGCAGGATATTGATCAGGCGCGCTTCGGGTGTGAACGGGGTGATGTCGCCGTAGCCGGTGGTCGAGAGCGAGACCGTGGCGTAGTAGACGCAGTCCAGCAGCGACAGTTCGTCGCCCTGGGCGTCGCGGTAGCCATCGCGATCGAGGTAGACCACGACGACCGCGAGGAACAGCGCCGCGAACGCGTAGCCGATGCGACGCGCGATCGCGAGTCCGGGACTCGTCTGTTCCTGGGGTACGCGCAGCACACCGACGAGCGCGAAGTCGGGGCGCTCGGTGAGCTGATCGGAGCGGCTGAACCGCGCACGCAACCTCCCGGGCATCGCGGTGTCCCACCTTCCTGCTGTCGGCCTCCACTGGTGGCCACCCTCGGTCGTCGCGGTACCGAACGGACTGCGCCCGATACCGGATCGCAGCGTACCGCCGCGCGCTAGTGTGGCACGCATGTCCACGAAAGCGTCGCAGCGCTCTGCGATCCGGCTGGCAGGTCTCCTTCTCGGCGTGGGGGTCCTGCACTTCGTGCGACCGGAACCGTTCGACGGCATCGTGCCCCGCGCCCTGCCGGGTGATGCCCGCACCTACACCTACGCCTCGGGGGTCGCGGAGATCGCCGTCGCCGGCGCGCTCGCCGTGCCCCGCACCCGGCGCCTCGGCGGTTCCCTGGCCGCGGTGCTGTTCCTGGCGGTCTTCCCCGCCAACGTGCAGATGGCCGTGACGTGGCTGCGCAGCCCGAAACTCTCCCCCGCCGCCAAGGCGGTGTCGCTCGCCCGGCTCCCGCTGCAGATCCCGCTCGTCACCGAGGCACTGAAGGTCCGCCGCACATCCTCCCGCTGAGCTAACCACACGCGGTGATTGAGGTCACAGCGAGCGGGTATGCGTCGGTATGGACACCGCACGTGGTCTGAAGGTGGTCGTCGTCGGCGCGACCGGAAACCTGGGAACCGGGATCGTCGAGGCGCTCGGACGCGAACCCGACGTCGCCGAGATCGTCGGCGTCGCGCGACGACCGACGGAATGGACGTCCCCCAAGGCGACCTTCACGGTCGCTGACACCACCACCGACGACTTCCGCCCCATCGTGCGGGGCGCGGACGCGGTGATCCACCTGTCCTGGCTGTTCCAGCCAACTCACCGTCCTGAGGTGACCTGGAAGAACAATGTGCTCGGCGCGATCTCTGTCTTCGAGGCGGCTGCCGCGGAGAAGGTTCCCGCGCTGATCTACTCGTCGTCGGTCGCGGCCTATTCGCCCGGAAGCTCGACGGATCGCGTCACCGAGGACTGGCCCACGCACGGGTGGCCGGGTGCCGCCTATCCCCGCGAGAAGTCGTATCTGGAACGTTTTCTCGACACCCTCGAACTGCGGGCGCCGGAGATGCGCATCGTACGGATGCGGCCCTACTTCATCTTCAAGCGCGAATCGGCGACCTCACAGCGACGCCTGTTCGTCGGCCCCCTGCTCCCGGGAAACCTGCTGCGCAGCGGACTGCTCCCCGTGATGCCGTTGGTCGAGGATCTGCGTGCCCAGGTACTGCACACGAGCGACGTGGCCGACGCCTTCGTCCGTGCGACCGTCCGGCCCGTCCGCGGCGCGTTCAACCTCGCCACGGAACCGCCCGTGGACGGCGCGTTCCTGGCAGAGATGTTCTCCGCCAGGAAGATCCCCGTACCGCGTGCAGCACTCCGCGAGGCCGTGCGGGCGGCCTGGCACGCGCATCTCGTTCCGGCCTCCCCCGGCCTGCTCGACACCGTGCTGCAACTTCCATTGCTCGACAGCACGCGCGCCCGCACAGAACTGGGCTGGGAACCGCAGTATTCGCCGCCCGAGATCCTCGAGGAATTCCTGTCGGGACTGCGGGAGGGAGCCGGGATGCCCACCGCTCCCCTGGCACCCGATACCGCCGGACGCCGGGCACACGAAGTGGCCACCGGTATCGGGCAGCGCCCCTGAGGTTGCGTCACTCGCCGTCGGCACGCCCTCGCAGATTCCCCGCCTCGAGCACGAGGCGTTCGAGCATCGCCGCATTCGGCAGTTCCTCGGGGGCGACGGTGCGTCCGGTGCGGACGTAGTGGAAGGCCGCTCGGACCTTGTGTAGCGGCAGTTCGGCCGGTCGGCCGGTGAGCCGCTCGGTCCGCGCCGCCATCAACTGGGCCCAGGCGAGCCGGTAGGCGGCGAGCTGCACACCCACCGCGGCGAGCTTCTCACCTTCCGGTTCGGCGCCGGTCTTCCAGTCGATGACCGTCCAACCCCCGTCCGGATCCTCGAAGACGGCGTCGATGCGTCCGCGGATCACGGTGCCGCCCAGGGCCGTTTCGAACGGCACCTCGACATCGACGGGGTTGCGCGACGCCCACTTCGACCGCAGGAACGCCTCCTGGAGCCGGTCGAAGTGCGAATCGTCGCCGTCCTCGTCGTCGGCACCGGGAAGCTCGTCGAGGTCGAGCAGACGTGTCGCGCCGAATCTGCGCTCGAGCCACGCATGGAAGGCGGTGCCGCGACGCGCGAGCGGATTGGGCCGGAACGGCAACGGACGACGCAGACGGGCAGCGAGGGCATCAGGATCGGTGGCGAGATCGACGAGCTGACTGACGGACAGCTGTACGGGCAGCACCACCTCGGCGCTCTGCTCGGCGCGCTGCTCGCGTTCGGCCAGGAGCGCATCGACGTCGGTGGCCCACTCGTCGGGATCGTCGTCGTACTCGGTCGGGAGGTCGGTCCGGTCGAACTCGGCGAGGACCAGTGCCGCGCCGCGTTCGACCTCGGTGCGCCGGGCACCGAGCGGGTCGCGCGGCCACAGTGCGCTGCGCGGTGAGGCCGTGAGCGGGTTCTCCTCCTCCGGTTCGGGTTCCGGAGCCCAGTGGTCGACCGCACCGAGTTCGGGCCGGGCCGTGACGATCTCGTGCAGTTCCTCGAGGAACGGCGAGGGCCCCTTCGGTTCGGATCCGGTGTCGGCCCAGTGGTGGGTGGAGACGAACAGTGCTCGCTCGGTGCGGGTGAGAGCGACGTAGAACAGCCGGCGGTCCTCGTCGAGCTTGCGGCGCTTGAGCGCGTCCTTGTGGGCGTCGATGGCCCGCTCGAGCATCTTGCGGTCGGAGACGTCGTCGAGGTCGAGCACGGGCACACCGTCGGTGCTGTACGGATCGTCGTCGGGCAGCACCCGGTCGCCCCGCAGATGCGGGGGCAGTTCGGTCGTCGAGCCGAGCCAGGTCGCGGCGGCCGTGGACGACGGGAAGACCCCGGCGGCCAGGTGCGGCACCGCGACGACCTCCCATTCGAGGCCCTTCGCCGAGTGGACGGTGAGGACCTGCACGCGGTCGGGGTCGACCTCCACCTCACCGGGCGCGAGCCCCTGCTCGATCTCCTCCGCCGCGGCGAGGTAGGACAGCAGGCCGGGAAGCGTCGCGTTGGTCCGTCCCGCGTAGGACGCGACGACGGAGGCGAAGGCGTCGAGATGCTCACGGCCGGCGACACCGCGCCTGCTGCCCACGCGGGCCTCGGTCTCGATGCCGATACCGAGCACACGCTCGACCTCGGCGACGAGTTCGGTGAGCGGCTGGCCGAGCCGCTCGCGCAGAGAGGTCAGCTCGCGGCCCAGCGCGACGATGCGCGCGTAGCCGAACTCGGAATAGCGGCTGCTGTCGCCGGGATCGGAGATCGCATCGGCGAGACCGGCCTGGTCGGCGTACTCACCGGGCAGCGCCGAATCGAGTGCGTCCTCGAGCGCGTCGGGATCGGTCACCGCGCCGGTGACACCCCAGCGTCCCGCGATGGCCAGTTCCTGGGCGCGCTCCCACAGTGCCTTCAGGTCGGCGGCGCCGAGCTGCCAGCGGGCACCGGTGAGCACCCGCACGGCCGCGCTCCCGGCCAGCGGATCCGCCGCCAGACGCAGCATCGCGAGCACGTCGGCGACCTCCGGGGTGTGCAGCAGCCCGCCGATGCCGACGACCTCGACCGGAAGGTCGCGGGCGCGCAGAGCCTCGGCGATC
Source organism: Rhodococcus sp. C26F (assembly GCF_053345925.1). Classification (NCBI taxonomy): domain Bacteria; kingdom Bacillati; phylum Actinomycetota; class Actinomycetes; order Mycobacteriales; family Nocardiaceae; genus Rhodococcus; species Rhodococcus sp. C26F. The sequence continues at coordinate 275,055 of NZ_JBKFBA010000003.1, read as the reverse complement.
GGCGCGGCGTCGGCGTTGCGGCGGACGAGGACCGCAGCGGTCGGCGGTGTGCGGCCGCCCTCGCGGGCGGCGGCGTACTCGTCGGCGATCCGGTCGGCGACCCAGTCGCGTTCGACCGCGACGTCGGAGTGCAGCGCGAGGCGGACGTCGCCGGCGGTCGCGTCGGGGCGGGGACGCAACCGGCTGACCGACACCCCGCGATCGCGCAGAGGTTCGGACGAGACGTTCGCCAGTTCGAGGGCCTGCGGCGGATTGCGCCAGCTGGTGAGCAGTTCGCGGGTGGGTGCCGGCTCGCCGTCGGCCGCCGGGAAGTCGGTCGCGAACCGCGGCAGGTTGGCGGCCGACGCGCCGCGCCAGCCGTAGATGGACTGCATGGGATCGCCGACCGCGGTGACCGCGAGACCGGGATCGGCGCCACCGCCGAACAGGGCGGCGAGCAACACGCGCTGGGCGTGCCCGGTGTCCTGGTACTCGTCGAGCAGCACGGCCCGGAATCGTTCCCGCTCCCCGGCTCCCACCTCGCGGTGATCGCGGGCGACCCGCGCGGCGAGCGACATCTGGCTCCCGAAGTCGAGAGCACCTTCGCGGCGCAGTGTCTCGGACAGCCGTTCGACGAGCGGAAGCAACTGCAACCGCGCGTGCTGGGTCTCGAGGTAGCCGAGCAGCGTCTTCGACGGTGCTCCGCGCTGCCCCGGGCCGGGCGGGAGGGTGTGCACGAGTTGTTCGAGTTCGACGTGGGCGTCGCGCAGCAGATCCGGCTCGACGAGGTGCTCGGAGAGCTGGCCGGACAGTGCGAGAACGGCCTCGGTCACCGATGCGGGATTGCGGTCGGTGTCGAGTTCGCCGTCCCACGAGCTGACCACGCGGTGCGCGACCTGCCACAGCTCGGTCTCGGACAGCAGGGTCGCCGACGGTTCGATGGGTAGCAGCAGACCGTGCTCGGTGAGCAGGCGACCGGCGTACGCGTGGTACGTGCTCACCTCGGGTTCGCTGCCGAGGATCCGCGCGCGCAGCCCACCGCTCGGGTCGAGGTCGCGCAGGAGCGCCGATCCTGCGAGCTTGGCCAGGCGCGCCCGGATGCGGGCCGTGAGCTGCTGCGCGGCCTTACGCGTGAAGGTCAGGCCCAGCACCTGCTCGGGTTCGACGAGACCGTTGGCGACGAGCCACACCACCCGCGCGGCCATCGTCTCGGTCTTGCCGGCACCGGCTCCGGCGACGACCAGCATCGGGCCGGGCGGGGCCTCGATGACGGCGGCCTGCTCGGTCGTCGGCGGCAACTGTCCCAGTGCCTCCGCCAGGCGCTTCGCGCTCACCCGTGGTGCACTCATTCCCCTGTCACCTGCCTGCCTTCGTCGTGTGCCGGGCAGCTCGACAGCACCGGGCAGTGCCGGCACCCGTCGTTGACCCTCGCGACGAAGCGGGGGCCGCGGGTCGCGGCCGCTGCGTCGTGGATGATCTCCCGCCACTGCGCGAGACCGTCCTCGTCGAGGGGCGGCTGCACGCGCTGCGTCGCGCCTTCCTTGTTGTGGGGCTTGGCCACGAAGACCAGGCGCGCGCCACCGGGCTCCGATGCCGGTTCGCCCTCGATCGCGCCGGCCGCCGCGGCCACCTGGTAGGCGGCGAGCTGGGCATGATCGCGCGCGGCGTCCTTCGACACCGGGTTCTTCGCGGTCTTGACGTCGATGACGACCGGGCGACCCTCGGCGTCACGTTCGAGCCGGTCGATGCGACCGCGGAGCCGCACGCGGGGCTTGTCGTCGGACTCGGGTTCGAGGATGCCGTCGACCTTGATCTCGACGCCGATCTCGGTGAGCTCTCCGCGTGTGCCCTGCAGCCAAGTCGAGAAGGTGTCGAGCATGCGGCGGGTGCGTTCGAGCTCGCGGCGGGCATACCATTCGGCACCCAGATCGACCGAGTCCCATGCCTTCTCGAGGGCCTGGTCGATGCGGTCGGGCGGGATCCGCCCTGCGAGCGCCTGGACGAGGGTGTGCACGAGGGTGCCGGTGACGGCGTGGCTGTTCTCGCCGTCGGAACCGCCGTGGCGCTCGAACATCCACCGCAGCGGGCAGGTCGTGAGCTGCTCGACCGTGGACGGCGACAACCGCACCGCGTCGTCGTCGGGATCCCACAGCGGGTCGGCGGTGCTGGGATCGGCCGTGCCGTACCAGTCGTCGGGGTGGGCGCCGCGGACCCCGGCGCGCGCGAGCCGCGCGAGTTGCTGGGCGGCGCGCTGCTGTCGTTCGGGTTCGGTCTCGGCGATCTCCGGATCGCACACCACGCTGCGCAGTTCGGCGACGAGCGCGGGCAGGGCCAGCACGCGGGTGCGGACCTCGTCGGGCACGGGTTCGGCGAGGAGATCGTCGGACGCATCGAGCTCGTCGGTGTCGGCACTGCGCAGTTCGTCGACGAAACGGGAACGGACCAGTTCGCTGTCGCCGCTCACCGAATCGACGGCCGTCACCAGAAGGTGGGTGCGGGCGCGACTGCACGCCACGAGGAACAGGCGCCGCTCCTCGGCGAGCAGCGGTGCGGTGCGCGAGAGCCGTGCACCGGCCTCGTCGCCGCCGTCGGCGCCGGAGACGGCGTCGATCAGAGCTTCGATGCCGAGCAGGGTGCCGCGTGCGCGCAGGCTCGGCCACAGGCCCTCCTGGACACCGGCGACCACCACGACGTCCCATTCGCGACCGGCGGCGGAGTGCGCGCTGACGACCGTGACCGCTTCGGATTCGGCGGCGACACGGGTGCGGGCCGTGGCGGGGATCTCCTGCTCGGTGAGGTAGTCGACGAACCCGGCGATGTGTGCGCGGGGCAGACGGTCGACGTAGTCGGCTGCGGCGTCGAACAGGGCCACGACGCCGTCGAGATCGCGGTCGGCCTGCGCCCCGATCGGCCCACCCCAGGCCGACGCGGCGGCCCATCGCCGTTCGAGTCCGGTGGCCTGCCACGCCTCCCACAGCACGTCCTCGAGACCGCCCCCACGCAGGGCCGCCGAGCGAGCCTTGCGCAGCACACCGAGCACCTTCTTCAGCGGGGCGGCCTCGACGTCCGTCAGCCCGCGGATCAGATGCGCGTTCTCGGTGCTGTCGTCGCCCTCGGTGAGCAGGATGCGCAGCAGTTCGGCGGAGTCGCGTTCGTTGCCCGAGGCGAGCTCGACCCGCCGCAGGCCACGCCGCAGTCTGCGCAGCGCGACCGGTTCGGCACCGCCGATGGGCCCGGACAGCAGGGCGAGCGCTTCGTCGCCTCCGAAGCCGCTGTCGGACACCGCGCGCAGCACGAGGAGCAGTCCTGCGACGCTGTGCTGGCGGGCCAGCGGGAGTTCGGACGCGGCGGTCGTCATCGGGACGCCCGCCGCGAGCAGCGCGCGACGCAGCGGAGCGAGTACCCGCGGCACGGACCGCACGACGATCGCCATCCGAGACCACGGCACACCGTCGACGAGATGGGACCGGCGCAGGGTGTCGGCGACCAGTGCCGCCTCCTTGGCCTGCGACGAACACACCGCCACCCGGACCTGCCCCGGATCGCTCTCCTCGACACGGTGCCCGGCCATACCCCGGTGCGGTGGCAGGCCCGGCAGTCTGCGGGCGATCCCGTCGGCGAGGGACGCCACCTCGGGAGCGGCACGATGGTTGACACCCAACACGATCCGGCGCGATCCGTCGGCCTCGCCGAGGCTCTCGAGGAAGGAGGTGTCGGCGCCGCGGAAGCCGAAGACGGCCTGATCGGGGTCGCCGGCGATCGTGCTCGTGCGGGTGCCGGTACCGATCACGCGGACCAGGTCGGCGGCCTGCGGATCGAGATGCTGGGCGTCGTCGACGAGCAGATGGCGGATGCGGCCGCGCTCGGCGGCCAGCAGATCGGGATCGGTCGCGAACGCCGCGAGCGCCGCACCGACCAGTTCGGCCGCGTCGAGTGCCGGAGCGGTGGCCTCCGGAGCTTCGAGACCGACGGCACCGCGCAGCAGCATCACCTGCTCGTAGCGCTCCGCGAAACGCCCGGCCGCGACCCACTCCGGTCGATTGCGGCGCTCCCCGAGGGCCACCAGATCCTCCGGGCCGAGACCGCGCTCGTTCGCGCGCAGCATCAGGTCGCGCAGTTCGACGGCGAAGCCCGTCATGCCCAGTGCCGGACGCAACCGCTCGGGCCACATCCCGGCGCCGTCGTCGATGTCGCCGCGCAGCAGTTCGCGCAGCACGGCGTCCTGCTCGGCGCCGGTGATCAGGCGCGGCGGTGGATTGCCGTGCGCCGAGGCCTGCAACCGCAGCACCGCGAAGGCGTAGGAGTGGACGGTACGGACAAGCGGCTCGCGCGTCGCGCGGGGCACAGCGCCGTCGCCGAGCGCGATCAGACCGGCCGTGATCGCCTCGCGCACGGCGGTGGCGGCCCGCCGCGAATGGGTGAGGATCAGCACCGACTCGGGATCGGCCCCGCTAGCGATGCGGTGGACCGCGAGATCGACCAGCAGGGACGTCTTGCCCGTGCCGGGACCGCCGAGGACCTGCCACGGCCGCCAGCGGAGGGAAGGCGGGGCGTCGTCGAACAGCACTCGCACGTCGTCGGGCCACTCGCGGGCCACCGGCGCCTCGGCGGACCTGCGCACCAGGCGCGCGGCCGGGCGGCGGACGCGATCGGGGATCTGCGGTTCGGACATGCGCGAGACGGTGGCAGGCAGGTCGGTGACCTGCGCCCGTGGTGGGCGCAGGTCGGGGGTGCCGGTATCGACGTCGAGCATGACCCCATCCCACCAGACGGGTACGACAGCGTCCGGGGGCACACCGCGTGGCCACGACTGGGATAGTGGTCGGCGTGAGTGCCACGGAGCTTCTGCACACCCATCTGTTCGGGCCGGACGACGGACCGGAGGTCCTCGCCCTGCACGGACTCACCGGTCATGGCCGACGCTGGCGCAACCTCGCCGAACGGCACCTTCCCCACCTGCGGTTCGTCGCTCCGGACCTGCGGGGCCACGGCCGGTCGCCGTGGACTCCCCCGTGGTCGTTCGAGGCCCACGTCGCCGATCTGACGGCCGTGCTGGACGCGCACACCACCGGCCCCGTCACCGTGGTGGGCCACTCCTTCGGGGGTGCCCTCGCGCTGCATCTCGCCGCCGCGGTGCCCGACCGGGTGCGGGCGCTGGTGCTCCTCGATCCGGCGATCGGTCTCCCGGCCGACCGGATGCTCGAGATCGCCGACCTCACGCTCCACAATCCCGACTACACGGACGAGGCGGAGGCGCGGGCCGAGAAGGTCCACGGCGACTGGGGGGAGGTGGCACCCGAGCTTCTCGACGAGGAGATCGCCGAACACCTCGTCGAACTCGACTCGGGGCGCGTCAACTGGCGGATCTGCGTACCGGCGCTGGTGACCTCGTGGGGCGAGCTGGCCCGCGGACCCGTCCTGCCACCGGCCGGTATCCCGACGATCTTCGTGCAGGCCGGGAAGGTGCAGCCCCCGTACACCACGGCGGATTTCCGTCGCGACCTCGCGGAACGACTCGGCGACGACCTGACCCTGTTCGAATTCGACTGCAACCACATGATCGACCAGGCCCGTCCCGCCGAGACCGCCGAACTCGTGGCCCGGATGGTGTAGCCGGTGGTCACCACGGACGAGCAGATCGAGCGGGTCCGCGAACTCGTGGCCTCCGTGCCCGCGGGCCGGGTCGTGACCTACGGCGACATCGCCGGTGCCGCGGGCCTGTCGAGTGCACGCACCGTCGGCTGGATCATGCGGACCGATTCCGCCGACCTGCCGTGGCATCGCGTGGTCCCCGCCTCCGGACGACCGGCCGCGCACCTCGCACGCCGGCAACTCGCGCGCCTCGAACTCGAGGGCGTCCCCATCTCCGGCGACCGGATCGATCTCGCCCGGGCACGGCACCGGTTCCCGCCACGCTCAGGCGAGCACGGCGGCGAGCCAGGCGCATACGACGAGTAGGTCCGGTCCCCGCGCCCACTGGCGGAGCAGATCGACCGGGATCTGCCCGACGGCCGTCTCGAGGATCAGGCCGTCGTACCCGATCGGAGGTCGAGTGCGCATCCGATAGGCGGCCGCGCACCCACCGAGCAGCCCGAGCACGACGCTCGCCGTCGACGCACTCCCGGCGAACCCCGTCACCGCAGCGGCAACGAGCGCGGCCGACCCCGGGACGACCGAGAGCGCGAGATGCAGGTGCGTATCGCGCGTACCGAGCAGGACGGCGAAATCGGGGTCGCGGCTCACGTCGCGCAGACCCGCACCGAAGATCGTCGCCACGGTGAAAACGGTGACGAGCTGCACCACGGCAGCAGCCGGCGGCGATACGACCGACATCAGCACCGCGACGCCGAGCAGCGCCACGCACACGACGAGCACGGGTGTGTGCCTACGGACATGGCGGAGCAGATCCGAACGGACGAGTGCCGCGATCCGGCGGCGCGGCAAGGCCCGCGAGCGGCGGGATCCGATGCGCAACCAGACCTTCCGCTCGACCACGCCTGCCAAAAGCGACGGATCGAGTGCCGTGAACGACGCCGACACACCGACCGCGGTGTCCGATCCCGCCCTCCACTCCGGCGCAGCGATCCTGTCGCACCGACGCAACGCCGAGACCGCCGCTGCCGCAACGGCGATCCACGCCCCCACCACGATCAACGGTCCCGGCGGTGGCACCGTGACGCCGACGGCGGCGACCGCCACCACTCCCGGAACGGCGACGAGACACAGCCCGATCACGACCCGCACGACCGCGGGCGCGAGCATCCGGAACTGCACGAGCATCGGAAGGGTGAGGGCACCGACACCGAGAGCGGCGGCGAGACATATGAACGCGACGCGTCCCTCCGGGGCGGTCACGAAGGTCGCGAACCGTCCCGCGAGAGCACCCGCGATCGCACCGCAGATCAGGAGCGCCGCGACCCTCGGCCGGAGTGCCGCACCGCGATCCACCGGCGTGGACAGCAGCCAGAACGCCGTCTCGGCACCGCACGTCACCGGGCCTGCGGTCCGAGCGGACGCCGTCCCCGCAGCAACCGCGATCGCGACGACCGTCCATCCCCACGCCGAGGTGCACGCCGGATCGCGCACGATCGGGTCCGCACACGCGAAGGTCGTCGACGGCAGGGAGAACAACCACCACGCCAGTCCCCCGCCCACGTACACGCCGAGGACGACCAGCGCGGCGAGAGCCGGACGATCCGTGAGCGGAGCGTGCCGGCGCTCGAAGGCGTGACGGAGCGCGCGGAGATCACGCGCACTGCGGACGGTTCCGGTCAGCGCCATCGGTCCGCCTCCACCACCTGGTCGGCGACCGCATCCACCAACGCGGCATCGTGCGAGACCATCAGCACCGTGCGCGGAGGCCAGCGCGAGCCGGCGGCGTTGCCCGCTCGAGAAGGTCGGCGGCAGTCGATCGGCCGACGCAGCGAGACCGACCTCCTGGAGAACCCGTGTCGCCGCGTCGAACGGGTCGGTCACGCCGTGACCGGTGGCGACGAGTTGCAGGTGCTCGTGTGCGGTGAGATGCGCGAATGTCGCGACGTCGCCGAGGACTGCGGCGACCTGCCGTCGCAGCGTCGGCGAGCTCTCGTCGACGGGGACGCCGTGGATCTCGACAACGCCGTCGTCGAGTCGGTCGACGCCGACGACGCATCCGAGCAGGGTGGATTTACCGGTACCGTTCGCGCCGACCACGGCGCAACATCGGCCGGGGGCGACGTCGATGTCCACCCCGGTGAAGACGGTCAGGTCACCGAACGAGCGGTGGGCGTTGCGGACGGACACGGCGGGTGTGCCGTGCGGATAGGGATCGGAGACGGAAGATCTCCCGGTGTTCCTCGTCGGACGGAGTGTCGAGGGCGAGGACAGAACCGGGTGAGCGCGGACGTGGCCGTCCGGCGGTGTCGGGATGGGAGTGGCGGCGGAACCCGCCGCGCAGACGTCGTTCCTCGGAGGTCGGGCCCCGGATGCTGCGACCGAAGGCGAACAGCGGATCCTCCGCTGCGGCGACGAACGCGAGTGCTGCGACGACCACCACCAGCAGACCGAGGAGCAGTCCGGCGGTGTCGCCGGTGGAGACCGCAGTGACCGGAACGACCGCGGCGACGAGCCAGGACAGGAGGACGACGAACACCGCCGCGCCGTTCCGCCAACCGAAGAACATACCCGGCAGTCTATCCGCGACACGGCAGTGCGATCGGTTACAGCACGGCGAGTACAGACGATCACGAGCGCGGCGGATGAGGCAGCATGAAGACATGAGCACGCTCACCCACGTCGAAGCCGTGATCGTCGCGGGAGGCCGCGCGACCCGCATGGGAGGCGTCGACAAGCCCGCTCTGACCGTCGGCGGCCGCAGGATGCTCGACACCGCCCTGGGCGCGGTCGAGGGGTGCGCGCGGGTGACGGTGGTGGGTCCGCACCGCGACGATCTCGATCCCCACGTGCTGCAGATCCAGGAGACACCGTCCGGTGCAGGTCCGGTCGCGGCGCTGGCAGCGGCGGATCCGGTCGCCGATCTCGTGGTCACTCTCGCCGCCGACCTTCCGTTCGTCACACCGACGACGGTTGCGGCCCTGCTGGAGGCCCTGAACGAGGATGCGACGGCCGAGGCCGCCTTCGCGGTGGACGACACCGGCCGGGTGCAGTTCCTGCTCGCCGCGTGGCGGACACCGGCGCTGGCCGCGCGTCTGGACTCTCTCGGTGGAGACGTCGCGAACCGGCCCATGAAGGCGTTGTTGCCCGAGCGGTACGTCACCGTCGCGGTGTCCGAAGCGACCGACTGCGACACCCCGGCCGATCTGGAGGCGGCGCGCGCCGGATCCGCGACCGCCCGTGTGGCTGCCGATCCGGACCAGGCGCGGAGAATCCTACGGGAAGCGTTGTCGCCGTTGTCTTCCCGCACCGTGCCGGTCGAGGAGGCGCGGGGCGCCACGTTGGCGGCGCCGCTCGTCGCGGCGGAGGCGCTGCCTCGCGTCCGGACCTCGGCGATGGACGGTTACGCGGTGGCGGGCGACGGACCGTGGTTGTTGCGCAACGAGATCCGCTACGCCGGTGACGGAGGTTCGCTCACGCTCGGCGACGGGGAGGCCGCCCGGATCGCGACGGGCGCCCATCTGCCGGCCGGCGCGACCGCTGTCGTGCGCGACGAGTTCGTCCGCGTGGAGGGCAGTCTCGTCACCCGCCTGCCCGATGCACCCGTGCGCGACGACGCGCGTCGCCGCGGGGAGGACTGGGAGTCGGGGACGGTCCTCGCCGAGGCCGGCACCGCCGTGAGCCCGGCGGTCGTCTCCGCGGCCGCCAGCGGTGAGGTCACCGAGCTTCGGGTGCGCGGTCCGCTGCGTGTGCACATCGTGCTCACCGGCGACGAGATCCGTCGCACCGGCCCTCTGCGCGAGGGGCAGACGCGCGACTCGCTGGGTCCGGTACTCCCGGACTTCGTCCGCTGGTGCGGCGCCACGGTGGTCGGTGAAGGGCATCTCCGCGACACCGCGGACGGATTCGACGCGTTGTTCACGGGCACCGACGCCGATGCGATCATCATCGTGGGCGCGACGGGCGGTGGCGCCGCCGATCAGTTGCGCGGTGCGCTGGCGCGGGCCGGCGCGCAGGTGGTCGTCGAACGGGTCCGCTGCAAGCCCGGCGGATCGCAGGTCGCGGCGACGCTGCCGGACGGCCGTGCCGTGCTGGGACTGCCCGGGAACCCGGTGGCAGCGGTGTCGACGCTGCTGGTGCTGCTGCCTGCGATCACCGACGGCCGCACCCTCCGCACCCCGCCGACTCCTGTGACCGCTCCGCTGGCGAATGCCTCGGAGGTCGTCGGCGACATCACGCGGTTGCTCCCCGCCCGCCAGGACGCGCAGGGACGATGGTTGTGCGACAACACGATTCGTACGGCGCATCTCGCCGGCCTCATCGGGCGCAGCGCGATCGCCGTGGTGCCACCGGGAGCGGTGGACGGCGATCGCGTCGAATTGTTGCCGCTCCCCCGCTGATTCAGTCGCGGTGGCGAGCCGCTCCCACGGGAGCGAGGCGCAACGCGTCGACTGCGGAGCGGTAGCGCCGGGCCACGAGGTCGACGACGGGTTCGGCGACACCGATCGGCGCAGCTACGCCGTCGGCGCCGACCTCCGACAGGCGGCGGTGGAACAGGCCGTCGGCGAGAAGATAGGACGCGACGAACACCCGGCGCGTGCCGCCGGCACGGACCTCGTCCACGACGGTCGCGACCCGCGGTTCGCCGGTGGCGATCCATCCGACCCGCACCGGGGTCTGCACGAGCGACGAGACCATGCGGGCCGTCACGTGGACGTCGCGGCGGGCGCGAGGGTCGGAGGAGCCGGCTGCCGCGAGGACGACGTCGTCGCCCTCGACCCAGCCGGCCTGCCGCAACCGCTCGACGAGGACACGGGCGAGAGCAGGATCGGGACCGAGCGCGGGGGTGATCGTCACCGCGTCGTTCCCACCGGCCGCGACCTCGCGCGGAACGTCGGTGTGCACGTGATAGCCGGAGGCGAGGAAGGCGGGGACGAGCACGGTCGGACGATCGGTGCCGTGCAGGACTTCCGAAGGCGACGGGCCGAGGACGTCGACGAAGGCGACACGGGTGGGGCCGACGCGGGAGGAGACGGCATCGGCGAGCGCCGCGATCATGTCGACACCGCGCGGATTGCGGGTGCCGTGCGCGACGAGCAACAGCGCCGGGTCGGTGTGTGTACCGGTCATGAATGCATTCCTTCCGGGTCGACGGCGAGGCGGTAGCCGCGCTTGACGACGGTCTGCACGATCGCCGGTGCGCCGAGAGCCGAGCGCACCCGGGCGACCGCGGTTTCGACGGCGTGGGTGTCGCCGCCACCACCGGGCAGAGCAGCGAGGAGTTCCTCGCGGGAGACGACGAGACCGGGGCGCGCGACGAGCGTGCGCATCAGGGCCATCCCGGCAGGGGGAAGGCACCGCACGGTGCCGTCGACGATCACGCAGCGTCCTCGCGGGCTGAGCACGTGACCGCCGGCCTCGATGCGCACGGCCCGCCGGGGAAGTTCCTCGGCGATGTGCCGGGCGAGCGAACCCAACCGGGAGCGGTGGGGCATGCTGACGGGCACGTCGAGTTCGGTGAGCGGTGCCGCGGTGACGGGACCGACGCACACCGCGGTGACGCCGGTACGCAGCGACCGAAGCATCGGCTCGAGCCAGCCGGTCTCCTTGGCCCGCATGAGCATCGACGCGACGGCCGGTGCGCTGGTGAAGCTCACGGCGTCGAGTCCGCGTTCGACGATCTGCTCGATCATCCGGTCGAGCGCGGTGAGATCCTCGGGGGGCGTCCACCGATAGACCGGGACGGGCACGACGTCGGCGCCCGCAGCACGCAGCGCCTCGCACACGTCGGTCCCGGGTTCCCATTCGGTGCGCTCACCGTGCAGCTGCACCGCGATGCGGCGGCCGGCGACACCCTCGTTCAGCAGGAGTTCGAGCACCTCGGCGGACGATTCCGAGGAAGGAGACCACTCCTCGCGGAGTTCGGCGGCCCGGATCGCGCCCGTGACCTTCGGGCCACGGGCGAGGATCCGACTCGAGCCGAGTGCCTGCGCGAGGTCGTCGACGAGTCCCCAACCTTCCGCAGCACCCATCCACCCGCGGAACCCGATCGCCGTGGTGGCGATCGTGATGTCCGGGGGCTGCGCGACGATGCAGCGGGTGACGCGCTCGAGCTCGTCGTCGTCGGACAGCGGGATGATGCGGATGGCGGGCGCGTGCACGACCTCGGCGCCACGCCTGGTGAGGAGCGTGGCGAACTCGTCGGCACGCCGAGCTGCCGTCACGCCGATGGTGAATCCCCGCAACGGCGCGTTGTCGTCGCTCACGAACCCTCTCCGGTCGCATCCTCGTGCCGCCGGTCGCGCGGGACGAGGCTGTGGATCTGGACGACTCCCGCCCACACGCGCACCTCGTAGACGGGCAGACGCACCGACGGATCGTCGAGGCACCGGCCGTCATCGAGGGAGAAGACCTGTTTGAGCAGCGGCGAGGCCACGGTGGGCTCTCCGCCCCGGTCGCCCACGATGCCGCGGGACATCACCGCGGCGCGGCCGAACGGATCGAAGTTGCCCACTGCGCGCAGGGTTCCGTCGTCGAGCAGGAACAGGGCCACCTGCTCGCCGCCGCGCAGCAGCACGGCCACGCCGCGACCCGGAATGAGATGGCTGAGCGGACAGGCCGAGGTCCATTCCAGCCGCCCGTCGAACACGCTGTCGCGCGTCGATCCCCCTACGGTATGCGTCTCGATGACGGTCATCGCTGTCCTCCTTGAAACTGCTGTCCTGAAGTTTGGGTGCCCGGTGTTTCGAGCGCGTTACCCGCTCGTTCCCTCGGGGTAAGCGGTCGTCACGCCCCGGTTCCGGGTCCGATGCCCGGCATACCCACGAGGACGGGGACCTTGCGGGGGCCGCTGTCGTCGAAGCGGACGGTGGGGTCGGGCTGCTCGGGCGCGTTGACGAACGAGACGAACCGCGCCAGCTTCTCCGGATCCTCGAGGACGCCGGCCCACTCGTCCTTGTAGCCCTCGACGTGCTTGGCCATCGCAGCCTCGAGATCGTCGGCGATACCGAGGGCATCGTCGCACACGACCTCCTCGAGGTGCTCGAGGCCGCCCTCGAGTGCGTCGAGCCACGGAGCGGTGCGCTGGAGCCGGTCGGCGGTGCGGATGTAGAACATCAGGAACCGGTCGATGTACCGGACGAGGGTCTCGTCGTCGAGACCACCGGCGAGGAGCTGTGCGTGCTTGGGTGACTGGCCGCCGTTGCCGCACACGTACAGGTTCCAGCCGTTCTCCGTCGCGATGACACCGACATCCTTGCCGCGTGCCTCGGCGCACTCACGGGCGCATCCCGACACCCCCATCTTGAGCTTGTGGGGCGATCGCAGTCCGCGGTAACGCAATTCGAGAGCGACGGCCATCCCGACCGAGTCCTGCACGCCGTAGCGGCACCAGGTGGAGCCGACGCAGCTCTTGACGGTGCGCAGCGACTTGCCGTACGCCTGCCCGGATTCCATGCCGGCGTCGACGAGACGCTTCCAGATCTGCGGGAGCTGTTCGACGCGGGCACCGAACAGGTCGACGCGCTGACCGCCGGTCATCTTCACGTAGAGACCGAAATCGCGTGCCACCTCACCGATCACGATGAGCTGCTCGGGGGTGCACTCGCCACCGGGCATGCGCGGCACGACCGAGTAGGTGCCGTTCTTCTGGATGTTGGCGAGGAAGTGGTCGTTCGTGTCCTGCAGACCGGCCTGCTTGGGGTGCAGGATGTGGTCGGAGTCGGTGGACGCGAGGATCGAGGCCACCACCGGCTTGCAGATGTCGCAGCCGTGTCCGGTGCCGTACTGGGAGATGAGCGCCGAGAAGGTGCGGATGCCGGTGGCCTGGACGATCTCGAACAACTCGGCGCGCGACTGCTCGAAGTGCTCGCACAGGGCCTTCGACATCTGCACACCCGACTGGGCGAGCAGCTGCTTGATGCTCGGGAGGCAACCGCCGCAGGTGGTGCCGGCGCTCGTGCACGACTTGATCTGCGCGATGTCGCAGGCGCCTTCGGAGATCGCACCGCAGATCGCGCCCTTGGTGACACCGTTGCACGAGCACACCTCGGCGTCGTCGGGCAGCGCGCCGGCGCCCGGCTTCTCCCCCACCGGGGAGATCAGCGTGGCCGGATCACCCGGCAGTTCGCGGCCCACGAGCGGTCGCAGCGCGCCATAGGCGGAGGCGTCGCCGACGAGGATGCCGCCGAGCAGGGTCTTGGCGTCGTCGGAGACGACGAGCTTGGCGTAGGTGCCCTTCGCGGAGTCGGACAGCACGACCTCGAGCGCGCCGGGCGTCGTCGCGTGGGCGTCGCCGAAGCTCGCGACGTCCACGCCGAGCAGCTTGAGCTTCGTCGACAGGTCGGCGCCGGGGAACTCGGCGGTGCCGCCGACGAGCCGGTCGGCGACGACCTCGGCGGTGCTGTAGCCGGGCGCGACGAGTCCGTAGCAGGTGCCCTCGACGGCGGCGCATTCACCGATGGCATAGACGGTCTCGTCCGAGGTGCTCCGGCAGGTGCGGTCGGTGAGCACACCGCCGCGGCCGCCGAGTTCGAGTCCGGCCTCGCGGGCGAGCTCGTCCTGGGGACGGACGCCGGCGGAGAAGATCACGAGTCCGGCCTCGAGGACGGTCCCGTCGGACAGGGTCACCTGCAGCGCTTCCGGTCCGGACTCGATCTTCTCGGTGCCCACGCCGGTGTGGGTGACGAGACCGAGGTCGGTGACGAGACGCTCGAGGACGCGGCCGCCGCCCTCGTCGACCTGAGCGGGCATGAGCCGGTTGTTGTACTCGACGACGTGCGGGGTCACGCCCAGCAGGCGCAACGCGTTGGCGGCTTCGAGTCCGAGCAGGCCACCACCGATGACGATGCCGGCGAGACCGGCGGCCTTGGCGCGTTCGGCGGCGGCGCGGATGCCGTCGAGATCGTCGAGCGTGCGGTAGACGAAGCAGCCGGGCAGGTCGTGGCCGGGCACCGGCGGCACGAAGGGGTACGAGCCGGTCGCGAGGACGAGGCTGTCGTAGGGCAGAACGTCGCCGCCGGCGGTGGTGACGGTGCGGGCCGCGCGGTCGATTCCCACGGCGCGGGTACCGACACGCAGGTCGACGAGATCGTCTGCTGCGTAATCGTTTCCGGCGAGGGCGAGTTCCTTGCGGTCCCAGGCTCCGACGTAGGACGACAGTCCCACGCGGTCGTAGGCAGCGTCGGCCTCCTCGCCGAGCACGGTCACCGACCAGCTGTTCTGCTCGTCGCGGACGCGCAGGGCTTCGACGAAGCGGTGGGCGACCATTCCGTGTCCGACGACGACGACGTTCTTGCGGCTCATGATGTTCTCTTTCTTCGTGCCGGGATCGGTCAGACTGCGACGCGGGCCGGGGCGGGAGCCTCGGTGGACGGCTCGCTCGTGGGGGTGGTGTTCGGGCGGCGGAGGAAGACGAACCAGGTCACCGCGATGCACACGAGGTAGAAGATCGCGAAGACCCAGAAGGCCATCGTCGCGGACTGCGCCTCGCCGCCGTAGGAGGCGCGGAAGACGAGGTTGATGCCCACGCCGCCGAGTCCGCCGATGGCACCGGCGAAGCCGATGAGGGCACCGGACATGCTGCGCGACCAGGCGGCCTTCTCGTCGCGATCCAGTTCGTCGAGATCCTGCGCACGGGCCTCGAAGATGGACGGGATCATCTTGTAGACCGAGCCGTTGCCGAGCCCGGAGAGCAGGAACAGGGCGATGAAGCCGAGCACCATGGCGGTCAGCACACCGCCGGTCGCGGCGCCGGTGGTGCGGTCGTCGAGGGTGCCGGCGACGATGAGCACCGCGGCGGCCAGGGCCATCGCGACGAAGGTGTAGAGGGTGATCTTCCCGCCGCCGATGCGGTCGGCGAGCTTTCCGCCGAGCGGGCGCGAGATGGATCCGAGGAGCGGGCCGATGAAGGCGATCTGCGCGGCGTGCAGTGCGGCCTGGGCGGGGGTGTCGCCGCCGGCGAGGAAGTTGATCTGCAGGACCTGACCGAAGGCGAAGCTGAAGCCGATGAACGAACCGAAGGTGCCGATGTAGAGGAAGGAGATGATCCACGAGTCGCGGAACTTCAGCGCGGCGCCCATGGCCCGCAGGTCGGCCTTCTGATCACGGAGGTTGTCCATGAACAGGGCGGCGCCGAGCGCGGCGACGGCGCACAGGACCAGGTAGACCGCGCACACGATCCAGGGCTCGGTGTTGCCGACGGTGGCGATGACGAGCAGGCCGATCAGCTGGACCGCCGGGACACCGATGTTCCCGCCGCCGGCGTTGAGTCCGAGGGCCCAGCCCTTCAGTCGCTGGGGGTAGAAGGCGTTGATGTTGGTCATCGACGAGGCGAAGTTGCCGCCGCCGACACCGGCAAGTGCCGCGACCAGCATGAACGTCGTGTAGGAGTGGCCCGGGTTCAGCATCAGGTACAGCGCCCCGATGGTGGGGATCAGCAGTACGAGGGCACTGAAGATGGTCCAGTTGCGGCCACCGAAGCGGGCGGTGGCGACGGTGTAGGGGATGCGGAGGATCGCGCCGACGAGCGTGGGGACGGCGACCAGGAAGAACTTGCCGGCGGCGTCGATGCCGTACACCTCGGTGGGCATGAACAGCACCATCACCGACCAGATCGACCAGACGGAGAAGCCGACGTGCTCGGCGATCACCGACCAGATCAGGTTGCGCTTGGCGACCTGCTTGCCGCCGGCCTCCCACGCCTCCACATCCTCGGCGTCCCACCGCTCGATGTTGTGCTTGCGCGCGAATTTGTCTCTGAGACTTTCCTTTTCGATGAAGGTCGTCATCGCCGTTCCTCCTCGGGTCCGTGTTGATCCCCAAGGTAGGAAACGGGTGTTGCTACGGTGCTGCCCGCGGTGACCGTCGCGTCAAGAGTTGCTCACCCCGGCCCCGGCCGCCCTGTGAGGTGTTACAGGAGGAACCGCACGAGGTCGGCGGTGTGCGCCAGGCCCGGGAAGGCGTCCTCGGTCGAGCGCGGGTGCAGCGCGTGCACGGCCAAACGGAAGATGACCGCGCGCAGCAGCATCTGCGGCCATTCCGGCAGGTCCTCCCAGCGACCGATGAGCCCTTCGTCGGCACCGCCCCACGACAGTGCGTCGACGACGGCGACGGCGGCCGCCCACGAGGCCGGACGCCAGTAGGGGGTGATGTCGGTCAGCCCGGGTGCCGCGCGCCCGGCGAACAGGACGGTGCCGAACAGGTCGCCGTGGACGAGCTGGTCGGGCAGGTGCACGGGCTTGCGGAAGGTCGCGAGCTGGTTGATCAGGTCGAGGCTCTTACGGCCGTCGGGGGTCACCGTCTCGGGCGCCCCCGCCGCGCGGGCGCTGCGCAGGGGCACGGTCTCCCAGGCCGCGCGGTCGGCCGCGACGAAGACGTCGACGTCCTCCCAGGGTGCGACGGGTGGCTGCATGAGGAAACGGGGACGTTCGAGCTGCGCGGTGGCGGTGTGCAGCCGCAGCGACAGCGAGACCACTTCGTCGTGCCGGGGCTCGGACGTGCCGACGATGTAGGTGTCGGCGCGCCATCCGGAGACCACGTAGCGGCCGTCGGTGGACCGCACCGGGCGCGCCAGCCGCACGCCGTCGACGGTCAGGGTCTCCCGCACTTTGGCGGACCAGGCCGCGCGGGCATGATCGGCGACACGGGACAGCACGACGTCCCCACACCGGAAACCTCCGTCCCAGTCGGGCCCGAGCGGGACCGGTTCGACATCGCGGAGACCGAATGTGGAGCACACGTGCTGAGGCGGTTCGGGTGAGCTCACGACGCTCAACCTACCTCCGCAAACCGCCCGGATCGGGAAGGCACTCCGCTGTTTCAGGTCACAACGAGGTCACCGTCAGTAGACCGGCAGCGAGGTGTCGACCTGCTGCGCCCAGGCGATCACGCCGCCGTGCAGATGCGTCGCATCCGAGAAACCTGCTCGCGCAAGGACTTCGAGCGCTTCGGCCGAGCGGATACCGGTCTTGCAGTACAGCACGATCGGGGTGTTCTGCGGCAGGTCGGCGAGGGCCTCCCCGGAGAGGATGCGGTCCTTCGGCACGAGCCGGGCACCGTCGATGCGGACGATCTCCCACTCGACGGGTTCGCGCACGTCGATCAGCGCGAGGTCGCGGCCCTCGTCGAGCATGCGGCGCAGTTCTGTGGGGGTGACGGCCGATCGCGCCGATGCGGCGGCGTCGGGAACGATCCCGCAGAAGGCCTCGTAGTCGACGAGTTCTGTGACCGGCTCCCGTCCCGGATCGCGGCGCAGGGTCACCGTGCGGAACGACATCGCGAGCGCGTCGTAGATCATGAGTCGGCCGAGCAGCGGCTCCCCGATCCCCGTGATGAGCTTGATCGCCTCGGTGGCCATGACGGTGCCGATCGTGCCGGGCAGGACACCGAGCACACCGCCCTCGGCGCACGAGGGAACCATTCCCGGCGGCGGCGCCTCGGGGTAGAGGTCGCGGTAGTTCAGGCCGCGACCGTCGGGGGCGTCCTCCCAGAACACCGACACCTGGCCCTCGAACCTGAAGATCGAGCCCCACACGTACGGCCTGCCGGCGAGGACGGCGGCGTCGTTGACGAGATAGCGGGTCGCGAAGTTGTCGGTGCCGTCGAGGATCAGGTCGTACTGTTCGAACAACTGCACGGCGTTGCTCGACTCCAGCCGCGCCTCGTGCAGCCGCACGGTGACGCCGTCGTTGATCGCCAGGATGCTGTCGCGGGCGCTCTCCCCCTTGGGTCGTCCGACATCGGAGCGACCGTGGATCACCTGACGCTGCAGGTTCGACGTCTCCACGTCGTCGAACTCGACGATGCCGATCGTGCCGACGCCCGCCGCCGCGAGATACAGCAGTGCGGGCGAACCGAGCCCACCGGCGCCGATGCACAGCACCCGCGCGTTCTTCAGCCGTCGCTGACCGGTGACCCCGACGTTCGGGATGATCAGGTGACGGCTGTACCGGGCGACCTCCTCGTGACCGAGCTCCGGGCCGGGTTCCACCAGCGGCGGAAGGGATCGGCGCGTCGACGGTGTCGTTGCGGTCACGGGTTCTCCTGTCGCGATGCGTCCTGCGTCACCGTCCATGGTGCCATTCGGTGCTGCACCCCCGCCCCGCCCGTCGACGACCGTGCCCGGCGCCTACGCCCGCGGGTACGGCCACGGGTTGAACCGGCACCGCGCCCCGTCGGCAGGGACCGCGCCACCCGGGTCCAAGCGCGCTATGTCGTCGTTGGCGGTGCCGAAGGTCTGCTGCATCATGATCGGCGCGAGGCCGCCGTCGGTGGTGCAGGCGTCGTGTTGCGCCAGGCCGATGGCGTGGCCGACCTCGTGGTTGACGACGTACTGGCGGTACGACCCGATGTCGCCCTGGAAGGCGACGGCCCCGCGCACCCACCGCGCTTCGTTGAGGAACACCCGCTCCATCGAGGGGTTGAAGCACGATCCCTCGAGCGGGATGTCGTAGCCGCATCCTTCGCGGATGGTCATCTGCGAGGTGAGGGAGATCCGGAAGTCCGGCTCGCCGGTGTCGACGCGGCGGAAGGCGACGGCCTCGTCGCCGATCCAGCTCCGCGG
>NZ_JBKFBA010000003.1:190711-255911 GCF_053345925.1 Rhodococcus sp. C26F | reverse complement strand
CGCCGCCGTAGCCGGTGGTGTCGATGCCCCCCTCGAGTTCCACCGTGTAGGTGAACACGCGGGTCTGCCCCGCACCGACCTGCCCGGTGGTGCCGGGCAGGACCCGCCACTGCCGCGCACCGATCTGCGTGAACGGCCCGCCGTCCGGCAGGGCGCCGGACTCGAGCGACTCGGGGAAGGCCCCATCGGGCTGTGGGGCCTCGACGATGATCTCGGTGACCTCGCTCGCGACGACCGGATCGGCGGGCTCCTCCGCTCCTCCCCCACGCGCGGCGTCCCACAGCACGACCAGGGTCACGACGGCGAGGATCGGAACGGCATAGGCGCGCCAGCCGTAGGTGGCGACGAATCTGCCCACGCGGGTCTGCTTGCGGACGTCGCGTTCGGGGCGCGGTCGGCGAGGCGGCCGGTCCGGCCGTCCCACCGGGTCCCACACGGCACGTAGAGGCTGGTGCGACCGTCGACCCGGCTCGGATCGTTCCGTTCCTCGCGACCGGGACGAACCGGACAACGTCGGGGAAGGATCTGTCTGCGAGGAGCCCTGCGGACCCCTGCTCTCGCGCACTCCTCCACGCTCGATCACGGATGTCAGGATGTCATATCGAGACCATTTCGATATCCGAAGCGTCGAACGCGTGCCCCCATCCGTGCATCGGGAACGGATACTGGTCGGTAGGCCGGTCCGTTCGATATGCAGGTTCACCTGTAACCTGCAAAGACGAGGAGCGCCGAGGTGGCACACGCCACTGTCGGAGTAGTGCAGATTGGGAGCAAGCATGACCGAAGTCACCGAACGAGCATCCGGCCGGGGTAACAACGGCAAACGGGGCGCCCGGATGCCGCGTGACGAACGTCGTGCACAGCTGCTCGAGGCTGCCAGCGAGGTCTTCGTCACACGCGGCTACCACTCGGCCGGCATGGACGAGATCGCCGAATGCGCCGGAGTGAGCAAGCCGGTGCTGTACCAGCACTTCCCCGGCAAGCTCGAGCTCTACTGCGCCGTGCTGCAGAACTATGTGGACACCCTCATCAACGGCGTCCGCCAGGCCCTGCGGTCCACGACCGACAACCGTCAGCGTGTGCGTGCCGCGGTGCAGGCCTTCTTCGATTTCGTCGACAACGACAGCCAGGGATTCCGTCTCGTCTTCGAATCGGACCTCATGGGCGAGCCGCAGGTGTCGCGGCGGGTCGAGCAGGCCACCGAGGCGTGCGTCGACGCCGTCTTCGACCTCGTGAGCCACGATTCGGGTCTCGATCCGTACCGGGCGCGCATCCTCGCGGTCGGTCTGGTGGGAACGAGCCAGTTCACGGCTCGTTACTGGCTCGACGCCGCGCGCCCCATCCCCAAGGAGGACGCCGTGGACACCACGGTCGCGCTGGCCTGGGGCGGTCTGAAGCACGTGCCGCTGCAGCCGGAGCTCCGGCGCCGCTGACGACACAGGAGCTCCGGCGCCGCTGACGACACAGGAGCGCCGTCGCCGCTGACGACACAGGGGCACCGTCGCCGCTGACGACACATACCGAGAACGACGAACGGGCCGGGGCGACATGCCCCGGCCCGTTCTCGTCGGTCGCTCTCAGTTGGCGGCGAAGCCGACCTTGCCCAGCGTGGCAGGACCGATGTCCACGTAGCTGATCTTGGCGGCCTGCACGAGAACCTTGCGGCCCTTCTCGTCGACAAGTGCGAGCACCCCGTCGTCGGCGCCGTTCAACGCGGCCCGGACGAGCTTCTCCACCTCGTCGGGCGTCTGGTCGCTGACGACGACAACTTCGCGCGGGCTGTCCGCGACGCCGATCTTGACCTCCACGGTGGACCTCCGATTCTCATGCGTTGAAACCGAGCTGGTACTGCTGTCAGCCCCAGGCTAATGCAGTCCGAGCACCGACATCCGCTCGGCGTGCTCGACCTGCATGCGATCGAACAGTGCGGCGATGTTCGTCAGGTCGCCGGACGCGAGAATCACCAGCTCGGCGAGTTCCTCGTTCTGCGCGAGGACGTACTGCGCCTGGGTGATGGCCTCGCCGAGCAGCCGGCGTCCCCACAGCATCAGGCGGTCCTTCTGCAGCGGGCTGCGCTCGACGACCTCGCGGACCTCCTGCACCACGAACTCCGAGTGGCCGGTCTCGGCGAGGACCTCGCGGACCACCGTGGAGACCTCGGGAGCGAGCATGTCGGCGATCTCACAGTAGAAATCTGCGGCGATCCCGTCACCCACGTACGCCTTCACGAGGACCTCGAGCCAGGTCGAAGGAGCGGTCGAGGCGTGGTAGGCATCGAGCGCCTTGCGGTAGGGCTCCATCGCCGCGTAGATCTCGACGCCGCGATCGGTGAGCGCGGTCCGGAGCGTCTCGAAATGGCTCATCTCCGCAGCTGCCATGCTTGCGAGCGCGACCCGCCCGCGCAGGGACGGGGAGAACCGGGCGTCCTCGGCGAGACGGTAGAACGCCGAGATCTCCCCGTACGCGAGCACTGCGAAGAGCTCTGCGACACCGGGGTGATCGGCGGGGACTGCGGGTCCGCCCGGCGTCGCGCCGGACTCGGAGGTGGACTGCGGCGTATCGGCTCCCATGACGACGAAGCGTAGTACTACCTCGTGGAATGCGCCGGAACCGGTACAATGGTTCGGGAAGCCCGCGCTTCGAGCCGCCGACCGTGGCCCGCGAGCTTCCCAGATAATGTGCGCGCACCCGAACTGCGGATCGCTGCCGCGCTTCGCCGAGCCTGGTGGATACCGCTCGCGCTGAGGTGCAGGCCGGTCGCCTTTCCCCCTCGTGCGTGCGTGCCGAGACCAGGAAGGCCGGACCCCTGAGCAAGATCACCATCGACCACGAAGACGACGCGAGCGAAACGACCGTCTCCGCACAACTCGATTCCACCCACGTACCCCCCACCTTCGGCGAACTCGGTGTCCGCGACGAGATCGTCCGCGCCCTCGCCGAGGTCGGCATCGAACGCACCTTCGCGATCCAGGAACTCACCCTGCCGCTCGCCCTCGCCGGCGACGACCTCATCGGTCAGGCCCGTACGGGAATGGGCAAGACCTTCGGCTTCGGCGTTCCGCTCCTGCACCGCATCGCCACCGAGGGCTCCGGCACGACCACGCTCGACGGCACTCCCCGTGCGCTCGTGATCGTCCCGACCCGCGAACTGTGCATCCAGGTCACCAACGACCTCGTGAACGCCTCCAAGTACCTGCCCGGCAGCCGCAAGTCGGGCCTCGAGGTCCTGTCGATCTACGGTGGCCGCCCCTACGAGCAGCAGATCGACGAATTGAAGAAGGGTGTCGACGTCGTCGTCGGTACTCCCGGTCGTCTGCTCGACCTCGCCAACCAGGGCCATCTGATCCTCGGCAAGATCGGCGTGCTCGTCATGGACGAGGCCGACGAGATGCTCGACCTCGGCTTCCTGCCCGACATCGAGCGCATCCTCACGATGGTCCCCGACCGTCGTCAGACGATGCTGTTCTCGGCCACGATGCCCGGCCCGATCATCACCCTCGCCCGCACGTTCCTGAACCGCCCGACGCACATCCGCGCCGAGGAGGCCGAATCGTCGGCCGTGCACGAGCGCACCCAGCAGTTCGTCTACCGGGCGCACGCGCTCGACAAGGCCGAGCTCGTCGCCCGCGTGCTGCAGGCCGAGGGCCGCGGCGCCACCATGATCTTCACCCGCACCAAGCGCACGGCGCAGAAGGTGGCCGACGACCTCGTCGAGCGCGGTTTCGCGTGCGGCGCGGTGCACGGCGACCTCGGTCAGATCGCGCGCGAGAAGGCACTCGACAAGTTCCGCAGCGGCAAGATCGACGTCCTCGTCGCGACGGACGTCGCCGCCCGCGGCATCGACATCGACGACGTCACCCACGTCATCAACTACCAGTGCCCCGAGGACGAGAAGACCTACGTCCACCGCATCGGCCGTACCGGTCGCGCCGGACGCACCGGTATCGCGATCACCCTGGTCGACTGGGACGACGTGCCGCGCTGGCAGCTCATCGACAAGGCCCTCGATCTCGGTATCCCGGATCCGATCGAGACCTACTCGAGTTCCCCGCACCTCTTCGAGGAGCTGAACATCCCGTCCGACGCCACCGGACGCGTCCGCAAGGCCGCTCCCGCCGCCTCCGAGAACGGTGAGAAGCGCGAGCGCGTCGAGCGCGAGGGCGGATCCCGACCGAAGCGCAACCGGGTCCGCCGCCGCACCGTCCGCGGAAAGTCGGCCGACGGCTCCGCGACGGATGCCGCCGCAACCGGTTCGGACGACTCGGCGAAGGCCGAGAACGGGCCTGCCGCAGCGGAGACGGGTGAGGACACCGGGGCTTCCGCTCCGGCACGTCGTCGCCGTCGTCGCCGTCGCACCCGCTCGGGCGAGGGCCCGGCCGGTCGCGCAGAGCAGCAGGACACGTCGAACGTGGAAGCGGTCTCGACGTCGTCTGCCCGATAACCACGTGCTCGCGCCCGAGCGCCGCACCCGCACCGACCTTCTCGTCGCAGCCGCACTCGTCGTCACCGCTCTGGTGGCGGCGAGTGTCGTCTGGCTGAACTCGGATGCGCGGGGCACCACGTCGACCACCTGGGACGGCCCCGTCCCCACTCCTGCTGCCGCGCAGGCGCTTCCGCGCACTCTCGCCGAACTGTGGCGTGCTCCGAGTACGGCGACGACCGCACCGGTGGTGTCCGGGGGCACGATCGCCACGGCCGACGGTGGTGCGGTGGTCGGCCGCGACCCGCAGTCGGGTGAGGAACGCTGGCGGTACGACCGCAACCGGGCCTTGTGCGCGGTCACCGAGGCCTGGGGCGACGTGGTCTCGGCCTACCGCGGCCCGCGGGGATGCGGTCAGGTCACCGCGCTCGACTCCGGCAGTGGCGCTCGCGGCGCGCAACGGTCGAGCGACGCCGACGATCCGATCCGGCTCGTCGACGCCGGTTCGCATCTGATCGCCTTCGGCGAGTCGCGTCTCGAGATGTGGCGCTCCGATCTGGTGCGCACGGTCGAGTACGGGCGCGTCGACGCACCGGTGAATCCGAACGCGCAGCCACGATCGGGTTGCGAACTGCGCTCGGCGGATTCGGGCGCCGAAGTGCTGGCCGTGCTCGAGCAGTGCGCGAACGAGCCGACCAATCGGCTCACCCTTCTCGACCCCACCCCCGACGACAGCACGAAGCCCGAGGAGTTCGCGTCGTCGGTGCTGCCGGAAGCGGGCGGGGACTCCCGCATCGTCGCGGTGGTCGGCGACCGCACGGCGGTCTACCTGGCCCCGGACGACAACGACGGGCCGCGCATCGAGGTCTTCGACAGCGAGGGCGTCCTCCTCGACACGCACGCCCTGCCGCGTCCTGCCGGCGAATCGGACGACCCCGCCCTCGAGCGCGGCGGCGTGCTCGTGTGGTGGACGGGCCGCGACACCGTCGCATTGTCCACCACCGATTTCGCTCCGCAGTGGACCGTCGAGGACACTCTCGGCAACGGCGACATCATGGCCGGTTCGCTGCTCCTTCCCGTCGAGGACGCCCTCGTGGGAGTCGACTCACGGACCGGCGAACCCGGCCCGCGCATCGACGTCGAGCGCGGGACGGTCTCCACGGTGAACGTCGCCGTCGCGGGGGATGTCGTGGTCGAGCAACGCGGCGATGAGCTCGTGGCGTTGGGCTGACGTCTCAGTCCGCGACGGCGGTCTCGAAAGTCTCGAGTTCCGCCTCCCCCGACCAGTAGCGCAGCAGGTTCTCGGAGAGCGCCCGGTACGCCTCGGCGCCCTTGTTCTTGCGTCCCGCCAGCACCGTCGCGCCCGAGGCGGAAGCCTCCGCGAAGCGGACCGTGCGGGGTACGGGCGGGGCCAGCACCGGCAGGTCGTACCGGTCGGAGACATCGGCGAGCACGTCGCGACTGTGCGTGGTCCGCGAGTCGTACAGGGTCGGCAGCGCGCCGAGCAGCTCGAGATCCGGATTGGTGATCTGCCTGACCTCGTCGACGGTGCGCAACAACTGTCCTACTCCACGGTGGGCGAGCGTCTCGCACTGCAGTGGGACGAGCACCGACCGCGCCGCGGTGAGGCCGTTGAGCGTGAGAACGCCGAGGGAGGGCGGGCAGTCGATCACGACGACGTCGTAGTCGTCCTCGACCGACGCCAGGGCCCGCTTGAGGGTGTATTCGCGTCCCGGCTTCATGAGCAGCATCGCCTCCGCACCCGCGAGGTCGATGGTCGCCGGCAGCAGCGACATCCCCTCCGCGGTGTCGAACAGGACGTCCTTCGTCTCGACACCGCCCACGAGCACGTCGTGCACGGATTGTTCGAGCTTGTCGGGGTTGTGCCCGAGGGAGAAGGTCAGGCACCCCTGGGGGTCGAGATCGACGACGAGCACCCGCCGGCCCAGCGCCGACAGCGCGGCCCCCAACGACGCGACGGTGGTCGTCTTGGCGACGCCACCCTTCTGATTTGCCACTGCAAGTACCGTTGCCACGACCCCGATCCTCGCGCACTCGGCGGCGCAGCGCGAGGTGAATCCGCCACGAGACCGCAGGAGGCAGCCCGTCGTGATCCGCAGAGCCACACCCGAGGACGTCCCCGCGATCACCGGGCTGATCTACGACCTCGCCGAATACGAGAAGGCCCGGCACGAGTGCACCGTGGTGCCCGAGCAGATCCACGAGGCTCTGTTCGGGCCGCAGCCCTCGGTGTACGCGCACGTCGCCGAGGAGTCCGGTGAGGACGAAGCCGAAGGGCAGGTCGTCGGGGTGGCGCTGTGGTTCCGGAACTTCTCCACCTGGGACGGCGTGCACGGCATCTACCTCGAGGATCTGTTCGTCCGTCCCGAACACCGCGGCAAGGGACACGGACGCGCACTGCTTGCGGCGCTCGCTCACGAATGCGTGGAGCGCGGTTACACCCGCCTGAGTTGGTCGGTGCTGGACTGGAACGAGCCGTCCATCGGTTTCTACCGCTCGCTCGGCGCCGTCGCGCAGGACGAGTGGACGACCTTCAGGCTCAGCGGCTCCGCGCTGCAGGCTCTCGGCAGCTGAGCCCGGATCACTCGTCGACGTCGGGCGCGTACTCGTGCGCAAGCCACCGCGTCGTGGGCGGGCTGAACAGCAGCACGAGCGTGGGGACCACGACGAGCCCCAGTACGGTGCCGATGACCGGCTGGTGCGAGTCGGTCAGCAGCGACCACACCACGGGCAGCAACAGCAACTGCGCGAGTACCGCCACGGCACGTCCCCAGCGCACCCCGCGCACGAGCGCGATCCCGCCGGCCAGGACCCCGCCGAACAGGACGAACAGCCACAGCGCGAAGCCGTAACCGTTGGTGACCGACTGATCGTGTTCGCCCGAGGCCGCGCGGATGATCGAGTACACCGCGAACCCCATCGCGACGACACCCTCGAGGACGACGAGCCAGCCGGCGGCACGCACGGTCGACGGAACGCTGCTGCGAGGTGTTTCGAGAGGCACCCGTCCAGCGTAGTGGACCCGCCGGGCACCACTTAGGCTGATGTTCCGTGCGCGCCCTGCTGATCGTGAATCCGAATGCGACGACAACCACCCCGGCCGGTCGCGACCGCCTCGCTCACGCCCTGAGAGGCCGGCTCGCACTGACCGTCGCGCACACCACCCACCGCGGGCACGCCGCAGAACTGGCGCGTTCGGCGCACGAAGATGGGATGGACGTCGTCGTCGCGCACGGTGGCGACGGCACCGTCAACGAGATCGTCAACGGCCTGCTCGGCCCCTCCCCCGACCGAGGCGCCGATCCGACCCTCCCGCGACTCGCGGTGGTGCCCGGCGGCTCGGCGAACGTGTTCGCGCGGTCCCTGGGGTTGTCCGCCGATCCGCTCGAGGCCACCGAGCAGGTGCTCGAGTCGTTGCAGGAGGGCAGGACCAGCCGGATCGGCCTCGGCCACTGCGACGGACGGTGGTTCACCTTCAACGCGGGCCTCGGCCTCGACGCCCAGGTATGCGAGGCCATCGACCTGAGCCGCGCCGAGGGCAAGAAGGTGACGACGGCGCGCTACGTGCGGCATGCGGTGGCCCGGTTCTTCGCGTCGAAGCGGGACGAGCCTACGCTCACGCTCGAGATGCCCGGATCCGAACCCGTGCCGGGGGTGCACTACGCGTTCGTGTCGAACTCGAGTCCCTGGACCTATCTCGAGTCCCGGCCGGTGCACACGAATCCCGGCACATCGTTCGACACCGGGTTGGGTGTGTTTGCCATGACGACGACCCGGGTATTTCCGAGCCTGCGGGTGGTGAGGCAACTCCTGGCCGCCCGTGGCGAGCCGGCATCGCCGCATCTGGTGCGTGCGGACGATGTCGCGCACGTGCGCGCCCGGGCCTCGCGCCCGATCGGACTTCAGGTCGACGGCGACTATCTCGGACTCCGCACCGAGGTCGAGTTCGTGGCCGTGCCGTCGATCCTCGATGTCGTCGCGCCCCGCTGACGATCCCCTCTAGCGGGACAGCGACAGAAAGAAAAGCACGAATTCTGTGATTACCACTACCTTCTCGGCCCGAGTGGAGTAGAAAGAGGGATTGGCGAACTCGAAGCTCACAACAGCGTGAGCTTCCCCACGATCGTGGTCGATTCTATTGACTCCACGCTCGTTCGTGAAAGCATTCACAAGTAACCGCGCGGAAACACTCCGTGCCACAGGCGTGAACACGCATTGACCGATCAGCCGGTGCACACGCACCATCGAAGGAGAGTAGAAGCATGGACTGGCGCCACAAGGCCATCTGCCGCGACGAGGATCCGGAACTGTTCTTCCCCGTGGGGAACAGCGGCCCGGCTCTCGCGCAGATCGCGGATGCCAAGCTCGTGTGCAACCGTTGCCCCGTCACCGCCGAATGCCTCTCCTGGGCGCTCGAGTCCGGCCAGGATGCCGGCGTCTGGGGCGGTATGAGCGAGGACGAGCGCCGCGCTCTCAAGCGTCGCAACGCCCGCACCCGCGCTCGCACGGCGGTCTGAGCAGCTCCGATAGACGTTCGAAGGCCCGGCCCCCTCGCGGAGGCCGGCCCTTCTTACGTGCACAGGCCGAAACGGTCAGGCGACCGGTACCTTGCCCAGCGGTAATTGCAGGCGCGCATCGGTCCCGCCGGTCTCGTTGGAGGTCAGTTCCAGCGATCCGCCGAGTTCGGCGGCCACGAGGGTCCGGACGATCTGCAGACCGAGCCGGTTCGACGCCTCGAGGCTGAATCCGTCGGGAAGGCCTTTCCCCTCGTCACGGACCACGACGTCGAGCATGCGGGCCGAACGCTGTGCCCTCACGGTGACCGTGCCGTTGACGCCCGGATCGAAGGCGTGCTCGACGGCGTTCTGGACGAGCTCGGTCAGCACCATGACCAGGGGCGTCGCGCGATCTGCGGGGAACACACCGAGGTTCCCCTCCCGCAGCACACGGATCTGACTGCCCACCGTCGACACGTCGACGACGATGGGGATCAGCTGGTCGAAGACACCGTCGAGATCGACCTCCTCGTCCACGGACATCGACAGCGCCTCGTGAACCAGGGCGATGGACGTCACCCGGCGAACCGCTTCGCCGAGGGCCTGCCGGGCTTCGGTGTTCCCGGTTCGGCGCGCCTGCAGTCGCAGCAGCGCGGCGACCGTCTGCAGATTGTTCTTGACGCGATGGTGGATCTCGCGGATGGTCGCGTCCTTGCTCAGCAGTGCGCGGTCGCGTCGTTTGACCTCGGTGACGTCGCGGACGATCACCGCGGCGCCCCGGATCTTCCCTCCCGGATTCAGGACCAACGCACGGATCAGAACTGTGGCACCGCGTGCCTCGATCTCCATGCGCTGCCCCAGACGGCCCTCCACGGCCCCGCGGAGGTAGTCGGTGACGTCGCGGCTCTCGAAGGGGTCGGTGACCAGTGCGCGGGTCGTCTCCACGAGATCCTGACCGATCAGGTCGGAGTTCAGACCCATCCGGTGATAGGCCGACAGCGCGTTCGGGCTGGCGTAGACGACCTTGCCCTTCCGGTCGAGCCGGATGAATCCGTCGCCCGCACGCGGACTCGACTTGGTGTCCGAGCGCGCCTCGGGCGTGGGGAAGGTGCCCTCGCTGATCATCCGGTAGAGGTCGTCGGCGCATTCGAGATAGGCCGTCTCGAGCGCGCTGGCCGACCGCCGCGACACGCGGGCGGCGTCGCGGCTGAGCACCGCGACGACCCGACCGTCCCAGCGCACCGGCA
Organism: Rhodococcus sp. C26F; assembly: GCF_053345925.1. Lineage (NCBI taxonomy): Bacteria > Bacillati > Actinomycetota > Actinomycetes > Mycobacteriales > Nocardiaceae > Rhodococcus > Rhodococcus sp. C26F. The sequence goes on along the minus strand of NZ_JBKFBA010000003.1, from coordinate 245,727 downwards.
CGGCCTGACGGATGTTGATCCCGGCGCCCGGGGACGACTTGACGTCGACGATCTTTCCGGTTTCGAAAGCCTCACGGACGTAAGGATGTTCGTTGTCGGAGACGAGCGTGCCGACGGCGTCCTCGGGGATCACCGTCGAGGCGGTGGTGGGCCGGCACTGTGCGACGCACACGATTCCGGACGGCGCCGCGTCGACCCACAGGAGGACGTCGGCGAACGACAGGTCGGCGAGCAACTGCCACTCGCCCACGACACGTTGGAGGTGATCGACGGCCGCGCCCGGAAGATCCGTGTACCTCGCGAGCAACGAACTGAGTGTGGACACGGGAACCGCTTTCGTACTCAGGAGATATCCGCCGTCAGGAGATCACGGCGATGAGGTCGCCCTGCTGGATGACATCCCCGACCGAGACTCCGACGGAGGTCACGGTGCCCGCCGACTCGGCGAGCACGGGAATCTCCATCTTCATCGACTCGAGGATCACCAGCGTGTCGCCCTCGGCCACCACGTCACCCTCTCGCACGACGACCTCGAACACGGTCGATACCATCTCCGCGCGTACGTCTTCCGCCATCGAACACCTCGTTTCACGCTCCGGCGGCGGACCTGCCGACAGGACCACTCGACCGCACGTGAAACACTGTAATGAACGAGAAAGGAGATCCCACCATGGGTAAGCGAGGTCGCAAGAAGCGCAGCCGCAAGGGTAACGCCGCCAACCACGGCAAGCGTCCCAACGCCTGAGACGCGGACAGGGGCCGGAAAGCAGCAGCTTTCCGGCCCCTGTCACGTTCGGGGGTCTCGCCCAGGACTCGGTACGAGTGAACTCGTCTACGACTCGGTACGAGTGAACTCGTCTACGACTCGGTACGAGTGAACTCGTCTACGACTCGGTACGAGTGAACTCGCCTACGACTCGGCGCTGTCCGTCTCGGTGATCACCACGGTGCGGCGGATCTGCAGCATGAGCCGCTCCCGCAGGCCCTCGGGTGCGTGTTCCCCGCCGCACTTGCGGCTGAGCAGCGATTTGATCTTCTCCTCGATCCCGTAGGCCTCGAGGCAGGTGCCGCACTCGTCGAGGTGCCGCTGCAGCTTCTCGCGGGAACCGGCGTCGCACTCGGAGTCGAGAAGCAGGTAGACGTCCGCGATGACCGCCGAGCAGTCGAGTCGATCGAAGTCGGGTTCGCTCACTGCGGTGCTCCCTTTCCGCTCTCGGGCTGATCCGATGTTCCGGTTGTCGCGTCCACGGCCTTCTCCCGCATGAAACCGCGATCGCGCGCCACGTCGGCCAACAGGCCCCGCAGCTGCTTGCGACCCCGATGCAGTCTCGACATCACGGTGCCGATCGGCGTCCCCATGATCTCGGCGATCTCCTTGTAGGGGAACCCTTCGACGTCGGCGTAGTAGACGGCCATGCGGAACTCCTCGGGAAGCTCCTGCAACGCCGCCTTGATGTCGTCGTCGGGAAGCGCGTCGAGCGCCTCGACCTCCGCGGACCGCAGACCGGTCGACGAATGCTCGGCCGTGGCGGCGAGCTGCCAGTCGGTGATCTCGTCGGTCGGGTACTGCGCGGGTTGCCGCTGACGCTTCCGATACGAGTTGATGTAGGTGTTGGTGAGGATCCGGTACAGCCAGGCCTTGAGGTTGGTGCCCTCGCGGAACGACCGGAAGGCGGAGAACGCCTTGATGTAGGTCTCCTGTACGAGGTCCTCGGCGTCGGAGGGATTGCGGGTCATCCGCAGCGCAGCGCCGTAGAGCTGATCGAGCAGGGGAAGCGCGTCCCGCTCGAACCGCTCGGTCAGTTCTTCCACAGACTCCTCGATCACACCGATCCCTTCATCGACGCCTGTCGAGAAGGCTACCGGTCCGACGGCGTCCGGATCGGGGGGACGTCCGACGGCGTCCGGTCGAGGCGGGCACAGCACTGCCACGAATTCTCCGATCGTCGGGTCTCGGGTGGCCGGTGGATCCACCCGTCGGTGTGCAACGCCGTACCCACCGCGCTTGTTCCCCACCTCTGGTTTTCTAGAGTGATCGGATGGCCTCGACATCCACTCCCGCGACGGTGTTGTTGAAGCGCGAGAAGGTCGCGCACCGGGTCCACGAATACGCACACGACCCGAGGTCGTCGTCCTTCGGCGCCGAAGCCGTCGAGGAACTCGGCACACACCTCGGGGTCTCCGCCGAACAGATCTTCAAGACGCTGGTGGTGTCGCTGTCCGACGGCAAGCTCGCCGTCGCGGTGATCCCGGTCCCGGCGACGCTGTCGCTCAAGGCCGCAGCGGGGGTGCTGGGCGGCGGCAAGGCCGTGATGGCCGATCACACCGCCGCCGAACGCGCGACCGGGTACGTCGTCGGCGGCATCTCCCCGCTCGGGCAGCGCAAGCGTCTGCGCACCGTGATCGACGTCTCCGCCGAGCAGTGGGACCGGGTGCTGTGCAGCGCGGGTCGGCGAGGGCTCGAGATCGAACTGGATCCGCACGATCTGATCCGGCTGACCGGCGCCGTCGTGGCACCGATCACGGCCGGTCCGTAGGGCCCGTCCACTCCGGCAGCGCCTACAACAGCACCATCTGATCGCCGGCGCCGTCGTCGGGTTGCAGCAGTTCGGGGCCGTTGTTGCGGATGCTGTTGACCTTCGCGGACACGCGGCGGATCTCGATCGCCGAGATCGCCTCGACGCTCGGCACGATCAGATCCGGATGGCCGAGACTGTCGGGGTCGAGCCACGCATCCCACCGCTCCGGCGGGAGGATCAGCGGCATCCGTTCGTGCACGTTGCCGAGTTGCTCGACCGACTGCGCGGTGAGGATCGCCGTGCTCGACAGCGGCGGTGCCTTCGGGTTCCGCGGGTCGCGCCACTCCGCCCACACCCCGGCCATGCAGATCCACGATCCGTCGGCCGGCGCCATGAAGTACGGCACCTTGCGAGGCTTGCCGTCCGGTGCGGGTTCGACCTGCCATTCGTACCAGCCGTCCATCGGGACGAGGCACCGCTTGTAGCGCAGCGACCGCGCGAAGCTCGGCTTGGTGGCGACCGACTCGGATCGCGCGTTGATCAGCGGTGCGCTTCCGCCCACCTCTTCGGCGAAGGGCGGCACGAGTCCCCAGCGCATGCGGCGGATACGGCGGCGGACGGGACCGTCGGGGTCCTCGCCGTCGTGCCGGGCGACGACGGTGAGCACCTCGGTCGTCGGCGCGACGTTGTAGTCGGGTCCGCGCCTGTCCCGGCCGCTGTCGCCGTCACCGGTCTCGTCGAGTGCGTCGAGTTCGACGGCGAGCGTCGCCGGGTCGGCCGTGGAGACATACCTTCCGCACATGCCGTCGAGTGTGGCATCGCCGGGTGACGGAACCGACACCGGCGCGCACCGGGTGGGCGAGGGTGCCCGCACCGGTCCGGATGGGCGAAGATGGTCGGGTGAGTCTGTGGAGAGCACCCCGCGCCGTGTCCCCGGTTCGAGCGTCGGTGACGCTGCCGGGATCGAAGTCGATCACCAACCGTGCCCTGATCCTGGCCGCACTCGCCGACGGGCCGTCCACCCTGACCGGCGCGCTGCGCAGCCGCGACACCGACCTGATGATCGGGGCCCTGCGCACACTCGGCACGACCGTCACCGAACGCGACGGCGGCACCACCCTCGACGTGACCCCCGGCCCCCTGCGCGGAGGCGAGGTCGCCTGCGGACTGGCCGGCACCGTCATGCGGTTCGTACCGCCGCTGGCCGCACTGGCCGACGGCGACGTGCGGTTCGACGGTGACGAACAGGCCCGCGTCCGCCCGATGAGCACCGTGCTCGACGCCCTGCGCGCCCTCGGCGCCGACATCGACGGCGACCGGCTACCCTTCACCGTGCACGGCCGCGGTGCGGTGCGCGGCGGTTCCGTGACTATCGACGCCTCCGCCTCCTCGCAGTTCGTCTCGGGTCTGCTGCTGTCCGGGGCCGCCTTCGACGAGGGCGTGGTGGTCCGCCACGCCGGCGAACCGGTGCCGTCGATGCCGCACATCGAGATGACGGTCGAGATGCTCCGAACGGCCGGGGTCCCCGTCGACACCTCCGAGACCGACACCTGGCGGGTGCCCCCGACGACGATCAAGGCCGTCGACGTCACCGTCGAGCCCGACCTGTCGAACGCCACGCCCTTCCTCGCGGCCGCGGGGGTCACCGGTGGTGTCGTCTCGGTGCCCCTGTGGCCCGAGTCGACCACCCAGGCCGGCGACGCGATCCGCGGCATCCTCGAGCAGATGGGCGCCGAGGTGACGTGGGCCGACGGGACGCTGACCGTGCGCGGCCCGGGCGAATTGCGAGGCATCGACGTGGACCTGCACGACGTCGGCGAGCTGGCGCCGACCGTCGCGGCCCTCGCCGCGGTCGCCGCCTCGCCCTCCGACCTGCGCGGTATCGCGCACCTGCGCGGTCACGAGACCGACCGGCTGGCGGCGCTCGCCACCGAGATCGGTCGTCTCGGGGGTTCGATCACCGAGACCGAGGACGGCCTGCACATCGAGCCGGCGCCGCTGCACGGTGGTATCTGGCACTCCTACGCCGACCACCGGATGGCCACGGCCGGTGCGATCCTCGGGCTCGTCGTCGATGGGATCGAGGTCGAGGACATCGGCACCACCGCCAAGACGCTCCCCGATTTCGAAGGCCTGTGGGAGTCGCTGCTGACGGGGAGCGACTCCTGAGGCGGCGGGAGTACGACGAGTCCGACGTCCGGGTCCGTCCCGGGCGCGGCTCGCGGCCGCGCACGAAGGACCGCCCGGCCCACCGCAATGCCGAGGAGGGCATGGTCGTCTCCGTCGACCGCGGGCGGTGGGGTGTCGCGCTCGGCGGTGATCCCGACCGCATCGTGACGACGATGCGGGCACGCGAGCTCGGCCGGACCCCGATCGTGGTGGGCGATCAGGTGGGTGTCGTCGGCGATCTCTCCGGTCGCCCCGACACGCTCGCGCGCATCGTGCGGGTCGAGGACCGCAGCACCGTCCTGCGGCGCACGGCCGACGACACCGATCCGTTCGAGCGCATCGTCGTCGCCAATGCCGAACAGCTGCTCATCGTGGTCGCGCTCGCCGATCCCCCACCGCGGACCGGACTCGTCGAACGCGCACTCGTCGCGGCCTATGCCGGCGGTCTCGCTCCCCTGCTGGGACTGACCAAGAGCGACCTCGCCGATCCCGACGAGTTCGCCGCGCACTTCGCGGATCTCGACATCCCGGTGCTGCTCGTCGGTCAGGACGACGATCTCACCGCCCTGCACGAGCGGATCGACGGTCGCGTGACCGCCCTGATCGGGCACTCGGGGGTCGGCAAGTCGACACTGGTGAACAGGCTCGTCCCCGACGCCGACCGCGCCACCGGCGAGGTCTCCGGGGTGGGCAAGGGACGTCACACCTCCACCCAGTCGGTGGCCCTGCACCTGCCCGAGGGCGGGTGGGTGGTCGACACCCCGGGCATCCGGTCGTTCGGGCTCGCGCACATCGGGCCCGACGACGTCGTCGCGGCGTTCGGGGACCTGGCCGAAGCGGTCGAGGACTGCCCGCGCGGGTGCACGCATCTCGGCCCGCCCGCCGATCCCGAATGTGCCTTCGACTCGTTGGAGGGCAAGTCGCACAACCGGGCGGTGGCCGTGCGCGAACTGCTCACGGCGCTCGCGTCCAACGACCCCTGGTGAACCGACGAACCCCGGCCGAACGCACGAACCCCNGGGGTTCGTGCTCGTTCTCGTGACCGTCAGCGCATGCCGAGCGCGCGGCGGACGAATCCGCGCTTGCGTGTCTTCTCGATGGTGGTGGCCAGACCCACGCGGCGGCCGGTGGCCGGATCGATCTCCGGCGCTCCGCCGAAGCCCCGCTCGGAAGCGGTCTCCGGGGCGGCGTCGCGGTCGTCCTTGAGGTACTTGTCGGGCAGCGACAGTTTGGCGATGGTGCGCCAGGACTTCCAGTACTGCACCGCGAGCGGGCCGGTGGTGTACGGCAGGTCGTACTTCTCGCACAGCTCACGCACGCGCACCGCGATCTCCGCGTACCGGTTGGACGGCAGGTCGGGGTAGATGTGGTGCTCGATCTGGTAGCTCAGGTTGCCGGTCATGAAGTCCATGACCTTGCCGCCGGAGATGTTCGCGGAGCCGAGCATCTGACGCAGGTACCACTCGGCACGCGTCTCGGTCTCGATGTCCTGCTTCGTGAACTTCTCCGCACCGTCCGGGAAGTGACCGCAGAAGATCACCGCGTTGGTCCAGATGTTGCGCACGAAGTTGGCCGTGGCGTTGGCCTTCATCGTGGACTTCCACGACTTGCCGGTGAGCGCCGGATAGATCACGTAGTCCTTGAGGTGCTGCTTGCCGAGCTTGGCGAGCACCTCCTTGCCGCGTGCCTTGGTGAGCTCGCGGTCGTCGCGCCCCTGGATGACCTTGCCGAGCTCGAGCAGCTGGATGGCGATGCCGTACTGGAACAGCGCTGCGAGGATGGCGTTGTACGCGACGTTGCCGAGGTAGAACGGCTTCCATCGCTGGTCGCGGGTGACGCGCAGCAGGCCGTATCCCACATCGTCGTCCATGCCGAGGATGTTGGTGTACTTGTGGTGCAGGTAGTTGTGGGTGATCTTCCAGTGCGCCGACGGGTCGACGTTGTCCCACTCCCAGTTGGCCGAGTGCACCTCGGGGTCGTTCATCCAGTCCCACTGCCCGTGCATCACATTGTGCCCGAGCTCCATGTTCTCGATGATCTTCGACAGGGAGAGCATGCCCGTGCCCAGCAGCCACAGCGGACGCTTGTTCGAGCCGAGCAGCACGAGGCGCCCGCCGATCTCGAGGCCGCGCTGCAGCCGGATCGTGTTGCGGACGTATCGAGCGTCGCGCTCACCGCGGGACTCCTCGATATCGCGCCGGATGGCGTCGAGTTCGCGGCCGATGGCCTCGACGTCCGCCTCCGTCAGGTGCGCGTACTCCTTGACATCCGATATCGCCATGCGGGCTACTCTACCGTAGGTTACGGGTCCGTAGGTTAGCCGGATTCGGAGCTGTGGCGCGAATCACACAGTGACGGAAGGTCGCCGGTGACCCGATTCACCACGGCGACGGCGACGCTCTGCTACCGCATGCTCGGCGTGCACCCGTAGCGCCGTGAGCAGACCCCGGCGCCGGCCCGTGGACGCCTCGGTGACCACCGCGGGCGCGTCCGGGCGCCACCTGTCGAACTTGCGCTCGGAGGAGGTCTCGGGGGCGTCGTCGGCCGTCGCCTTGAGGAATCGGTCGGGCAACGCGAGCTTGTGGATCGTGCGCAGGGCGAGCCAGTACTGCCGGGCGAGCGAACCGGTCGTGTACGGCAGGTCGTACTTGCCGCACAGCGCCCGCACGCGGGCGGCGATCTCCGGGTAACGGTTGCTCGGCAGATCCGGGAACAGGTGATGCTCGATCTGATAACTGAGATTCCCGGTGAGGAAATCCATCGCACGCCCACCGGAAATGTTTGCGCTACCGAGCAACTGGCGCAGATACCACTCTCCGCGCGTCTCGTTCTCGTAGTGCTCGGTCGTGAACTTCTCTGCGCCGTCGGGGAAGTGGCCGCAGAAGATCACGAGATACGCCCAGATGTTGCGGATCACGTTCGCGGTGAGGTTCGCCGACAACGTGCTGCGCCAGGCCGGGCCGGTGAGCGCCGGGAAGAACACCAGGTCCTTGACGACCTGCCGGCCGGCCTTCGCTGCGAATTCCTTGTTGGGGCCCGAATTCCACTGCGTGGGCGGGACGCCCTCGAGTTCCTTCTTCGCCGAGAGGTCGTGCAGCGCGATCCCCCACTCGAAGGTCAGCGCGAGGACGATGTTCGCGATCGGCTGCGCGAGATTGCGCGGACGCCATTTCTCGTCGCGCGTCATCCGCAGGATGCCGAATCCCACGTCCTCGTCCATGCCCACGATGTTCGTGTAGGTGTGGTGCGCGTAGTTGTGGGCGCGCTTCCAGTGCTCGGACGGACCGGTCTGATCCCATTCCCACGAGGTCGAGTGGATCTCGGGGTCGTTCATCCAGTCCCACTGCCCGTGCATCACGTTGTGCCCGAGCTCCATGTTCTCGATGATCTTCGCGAGCGACAGCGCGGCGGTACCCATGATCCAGCGCGACCGTCGACGCGAACCGAACAGCGCGCAGCGTCCGACCACCTCCAGCACACGCTGCGCACGGATGACGGAATGGATGTAGCGGGCGTCCCGCGGGCCGCGCGAATTCTCCACATCCCGTCGAATCGCGTCGAATTCGTTTGCAAGAGCAACGATGTCGTCTTCGGTCAGATGAGAGAACGCGCGGATGTCGGTGATGGCCAAGCGGGATCCTTCGGAGGTTTGCTGTCGGTGTCTACACGTCCAGTGTGCAGTCGCCGGCAGCGGCGGAGATGCAGGTCTGGACGCGTTCGCCCTCTGCGTGCTCCTTGCCGGATCGCAGATCGACGACGTGCCCCTTCTCGAGCGGCACAACACAAGTCTGACAGATTCCCATGCGGCAACCGAAGGGCATCAGCGCACCGACGCTCTCACCGGCCTCGAGAATCGTCGTGGCGCCGTCCACGGTGACGGTCTTGCCGGACTTCGCGAACGTGATCGTTCCGCCCGAGCCCGAGGTGTCGGCGCGGCTGACGGCGAAGCGCTCGAGGTGGACCTGATCCTCGATGCCCTCCGCAGCCCAGTGCGCGGTGATGTCGTCGAGCATCTGCTGGGGACCGCACGCCCAGGTCTGACGCTCGCGCCAGTCGGGGCACACCTCGTCGAGCTCCGAGAGCGCGAACTTGCCCTTCTCACGGGTGTGACGCACGTGCACGCGGAAGCGATCGTGAGTGGCGTCGAAACGCTCGAGTTCGGACCGGAACATCACGTTCTCGGCCGTCGGCGCGGAGTGGATGTGCACGACGTCGGGCAGGTCGAGTTCGCGCTCGACCGCACGCCGGTCGAGCGTCCGCAGCATCGACATGATCGGCGTGATGCCACTGCCGGCCGTGAGGAAGAGGATCTTCGCCGGCGGCGGGTCGGGCAGGACGAAATCGCCCTTCGGGGCGGCGAGGCGCACGACGGTGCCCTCGGGGACACCGCCGACGAGGTGGCTGGACAGGAAGCCCTCGGGCATCGCCTTCACGGCAATGGAGATGACCTTGTCGTCCCAGGTGGGCGAGGAGGTCAGCGAGTAGGAGCGCCAGTGCCAGCGACCGTCGACGTGCAGACCGATGCCGATGTACTGGCCGGGTGCGTATCCGAAGTCGAAGCCCCAGCCGGGACGGATGACGATCGTCGCGGAATCGGGGGTCTCCTGGCGCACCGAGACGATGCGCCCGCGCAGTTCACGGGCGGACCACAGCGGGTTGACCAGATGCAGGTAGTCGTCGGGGAGCAGAGGGGTGGTCAGCCGGGCCACCGCGCCACGCAGGACGTTGGAGAGCGACTTCTCCCCTGGCGCGACGTGTGCCGCAGGCTTCTCGATCCATTCCTTCAGGCCCATCCGACCGTTTCTCCTCACTCCGGTTACGGCTCCGTAGGTTATCAGAGGTTACGGAAGCGTAGGTTGCGCGAGAGACGGTCGTCACACCGATGACGTGGCGATATGCGAGGTCAGAGCAGTTCGAGCAGGAAGGGCAGTTCCTGGGCCGCGTACCACGCCAGTTCGTGGTCCTCCGCGTCGCCGAGGACGAACTCGGCCTCCTCGTCACCCAGTTCGGCGGCATCGACGATCTCGCGTGCCCGCGCGACGTCGGCCTCCGCCTCCTGCAGGTCGATGTGCACCGACGCGACCGCACGCATCGTGATCGGCCCGGTGAGCTTGACGACCGCATCGTCGAGATCCGGTCGCGGCTTCACCTCGTCGACGTCGGCCGCGATCACCACCCGACGGGACGCGAAGGACGGATGATCGTTCGGCTCCTCCGATCCGAGCAACCGCAGCGACGCGCGTGCCGCCTCGGCCATCGCGACCTCGGCGAGCTCCTCGTCGTCGCCCGCCGTGTAAGCCTCGCGCAGAGCGGGGGTCACCGCGAAGGCCGTCCGGCCCACCGCGTCGAACTCACCGTCGGCGACGAGGCCCTGCAACATCGCGAGCGTTGCCGGTACATAGACACGCGTCACTTCTCACCTGCCGGCATCCGTCAACTCCTCGAGAGATTCCTGGATCAGCGTCGCTGCCACGTCCACATCGGGCATCGCATCACGATCCGCATTCAAACCGTAGTAGATCTTGCCGTCGTAGGACGTCAACGCGATGCTCAGGGCCTGATTCTTCAGCAGCGGCGAGACCGGGAAGATCTCGAGCAGCCGGGCTCCGGTGAGGTAGAGCGGGTGCTGCGGACCGGGCGCATTGGTGATCATGAGGTTGAACATCCGCTGCGAGAAACCCATCGCGACCCGGGCTCCCACCGCGTGCATCGTCGCCGGGGCGAAGCCCGACAAGCGGACCATCGTCTGCGCCGCCACCCGCCGCCGCTGCCGCGAGTAGGCCTCGCCCGCATGCGCGATGTGCGACAACCGGACCACCGCGTTCGGCTCCCCCACCGGCAGATCCAGCAGGAAGGACGACACCTCGCCCTGCGGGTGCACCTGGATCGTGTCGTTGTCGCCGCAGTCGTCCGGATCCTGGGTGTACACCGACATCGGGACCATCGCCCGCACCACCGTCGCCTCGGTGACCGGCTCCCCGCGGGAGAGCAGCCAGTACCGCAACGCGCCGGCGAGGACCGCAAGCACCACGTCGTTGATCGTGCAGCCGTAGCGGGAGTGGATCTTGCGGTAGGGCTCCAGATCGGAGCGCACCACGGAGAACCGACGGCTCCTCGAGATCTGCGTGTTCAGCGGAGTCTCGGGCGCCGACTGCGCTGCCGTGCGGGCGATCCGGCCGACGGCGTCGACGGTCTCGGTGAGGGTCGCCGTGAGATCGCCCACGGCCGATCGCACGGCGGCGATCCCCTCCCCCGGGCGCGCGACGAGTTCGGCGAGCGCTCCGACGAGCAGAGCGGACTCCGACGGTTCGCGTTCGGGCATCCACAATTCCTCGGGGACCTCACGCGGCACCGGCTCCTTGTCGAAGAGCACCTGGACGATGTCGAGGGCCTCCTCGCCGTCGACGAGCGCCGAATGCGACTTCGTGAACAGCGCCACCCGATCGTTCGCGAGCCCCTCGACGAGATACATCTCCCAGAGCGGTCGCGTGCGGTCGAGCGGTCGCGAGACCAGACGCGCGACGAGGTCGTGCAGCTGTTCGTCGGAGCCGGGTTTCGGCAGCGCGGAGCGCCGCACGTGGTAGGTGATGTCGAAATCGCGGTCGTCGACCCACACGGGTCGCGAGAGCCCGAATGCGACCTCCCGCACCTTCTTCCGGTAACGGGGCACCTCGGGCAGTCGCTGCTCGACCAACCGCAGCACGCTCTCGTAGTCGAGACCGCCCTCGGGGGGTTCGAGGATCGCGAGCGACCCGACGTGCATCGGCGTGTTACTCGTCTCCAGGTAGTAATACGACGCGTCCTGCGCCGTCATCCGGCTCGTCATCGACCCCGTTCCCCCTCCTGACCCGAACCTCCCGAGCGTCGCCACCACGACTCGGCGCCGTCCGTGGCTCCGCTCCCGATCTCCTCGGGATCGAGATCGAAGAGTACGGCCAGTTCGCCCGGCGCGTCGTGTGAACCATCATGGTGTACGCCGACCATCCCCGCAGCGGCGGCGCCTCGCACGTTGCCGACCGAATCGTCGACGAAGACGCACTCGCCGGGCTCGAGGTCCAGCAGCCGGGCGACCAGCAGGTAGCTCTCGGGGTCGGGTTTGGCGACACGTGCGTCACCCGAGAGCACCACGCGGTCGACGAACGGGCCCTCGAGATCGCGCAGCCACTGCGCGCCGGGCCCACCGGGATCATTGCTCAGCAGAGCGGTCCGCACCCCACGCGCGCGCAGGACCGTCACGGCCGCGCCGAAGGTGTCGGGGTCGCTTCCCGGCCCGACCAGGACGCCACCGACGTCGAGTACGAGCCCTCGCATCACGACACCACCGTAGGTCCCGGACGTCCTGCTCGCGCAGCGCATCCCGCGCGCGTCGAACCGGGACCGTCGCCCGGCGATGTGGCATCATGTGCGCGGTTCGTCCTCTCCCGAACCGATCCGCCGTCACGGTGTCACCGTGACGATCCGTTCTCATGCCCTTCGGGAGGGTCCATGTCGCATCACACCGGGCGCTACGTGCGCCGCCTCACCCGCCTCGAACCTCCGGTCGAGGAGAGCTGCCACCGTCCCCGCAGCCACGTCGCCCGTCGGCCCACGCCGCACGACGGACGCTCGGGACGCGCCCCGCTCCGCCGCGACGGAACGGGACGTCCTGCCGACGGCCGGGGCATCGAAGGTCCGGCCACCGGACCGGGTGACCGGCCTGCGATCGTGCTCGATCCGGGTGTCGTGCGGGTCGCGGAGACGGCGGTGCGCCTGGTCCTCGAGGTCGTCGACGGCCGCCGTCCCGCGGTGCAGTCCACCACGGTCCTCGATCCGCGTCTCGTCGCGACGATCACCGCGGGCCGGCCTCCGCGTGCCGGACGCAGCACTGCGGTGCTGCTGCGGACGCGGGTGCGTCCCGTCGACGCCGACACCGTGGAACTGTTCGGCAGCTACGGCCGCGGGGACCGGGTGTTCGCCTTCGCCGGCCGGATGGTGCGCAAGCGTCCCCGTCCTCGTGCTCCGCACCGCTGGACGATCACGACCCTGTGGCTCGGGTGAGCCACAGGGTCGTGGGGTGATCGTGAGTCTTCGACTCAGCGCCTACGTGAGTCTTCGACTCAGCGCCTACGTGAGTCTTCGACTCAGCGCCTACGTGAGTCTTCGACTCAGCGCCTACGTGAGTCTTCGACTCAGCGCGTTCAGCGCCGCCGGTTGGTCTTCGCGTCGCGCCGGGCCGCGGCACGACGCTCCTTGCGGGTGCCCGCCTGCCTGGGCGCGGAGCCCGCGTCGGAACCGGCGGTCGTACGCGCGACGTGGGCGCGGCCGTCCTCGTCGGGACCGGTGTAGGTCAGACGCCGCTCGGTCTCGTCGAGACCCTTGGCCCGCAGCGCGGCCGGTGCGGGCTCCGCCTGCGCCGCCGGAGCCGGCTGTGCCTGTTGTGCCGTCGGGGCCGGCTGTGCCGGTCGGGCGGGAGCAGCCTTGGCGAGGCTCGGGGCCGCCTGCGCGGCGGCCGCCGCAGAGGCCGGCGTGACCGCCACACCCGCGGACTGCTGCTGTTGCGCGGCCTCGACCTGGAGGTTGAACAGGAATCCGACCGATTCCTCCTTCAGGCCCTCGAGCATCGCGGTGAACATGTCGAAGCCCTCGCGCTGGTACTCGACGAGCGGATCACGCTGCGCCATCGCGCGCAGGCCGATGCCCTCCTTGAGGTAGTCCATCTCGTAGAGGTGCTCGCGCCACTTGCGGTCGAGAACCGACAACAGCACGCGACGCTCGAGTTCGCGCATCGCGTTCTCACCGGCAATGGCCTCGAGTTCGGCCTCGCGACGTGTGTAGGCGGCGCGGGCGTCCTCGAGAAGGACCTCGAGCAGACCGTTGCGGTCGAGGTCCTCGTTCTCGGCGACGAGCGTCTTGTGGTCGACACCCACCGGGTAGAGGGTCTTGAGCGCCGTCCACAGCTGCTCGAGATCCCAGTCCTCGACGTAGCCCTCGGCGGTCGCACCGTCGACGTAGGCGGTGATCACGTCGGTGAGCATGTGCTGCACCTGACCCTCGAGGTCCTCGCCGCGCAGGATCCGGCGACGCTCCTCGTAGATGACGGTGCGCTGCTGGTTCATCACCTCGTCGTACTTGAGGACGTTCTTGCGGATCTCGAAGTTCTGCTGCTCGACCTGCGTCTGCGCGCTCTTGATGGCCTTGGAGACCATCTTCGCCTCGATCGGCACGTCGTCGGGCAGGTTCAGCCGCGTCATGATCGACTCGAGCGCGGCGCCGTTGAAGCGTCGCATCAACTCGTCGCCGAGCGAGAGGTAGAACCGCGACTCGCCCGGGTCGCCCTGACGACCGGAACGGCCACGGAGCTGGTTGTCGATACGACGCGACTCGTGCCGTTCGGTGCCGAGCACGTACAGGCCACCGGCCGCTCGCACCTTCTCGGCGTCGGCCTTCGACTCGGCCTTGATCCGCTCGAGGGTCTCGTCCCAGGCCGCCTCGTACTCGTCCGGCGTGTTGACCGGGTCGAGGCCGCGCTTGCGCAGCTCGATGTCGGCGAGGATGTCGGGGTTGCCGCCGAGCACGACGTCGGTACCGCGACCGGCCATGTTCGTCGCGACCGTCACCGCGCCGGACCGGCCGGCCTGCGCGATGATCTGCGCTTCCTGCTCGTGGAACTTCGCGTTGAGCACGCTGTGCGGCACACCGCGCTTGGTGAACTGCCGCGACAGGTATTCCGACCGCTCGACGCTCGTCGTACCGATGAGGACCGGCTGGCCCTTCTCGTGACGCTCGACGACGTCGTCGACGACGGCCGCGAACTTCGCTTCCTCGGTCTTGTAGATCAGGTCGCCCTGGTCGACGCGCACCATCGGACGGTTCGTCGGGATCGGGATGACACCCAGGCTGTAGATCTGGTGGAGCTCGGCGGCCTCGGTCTCGGCCGTACCCGTCATGCCCGACAGCTTGTCGTACAGGCGGAAGTAGTTCTGCAGCGTGATCGTGGCGAGCGTCTGGTTCTCGGCCTTGATCTCGACGCCTTCCTTGGCCTCGATCGCCTGGTGCATGCCCTCGTTGTAGCGGCGGCCCGACAGGACGCGGCCGGTGAACTCGTCGACGATGACGACCTCGCCGTTGCGGACGATGTAGTCCTTGTCCTTGGCGTAGAGCTCCTTGGCCTTGATGGCGTTGTTGAGGTAGCTCACCAGCGGCGAGTTGGCCGCCTCGTACAGGTTGTCGATGCCGAGCTGGTCCTCGACGAACTCGACGCCGGCCTCGTGCACACCGACGGTCCGCTTGCGGATGTCGATCTCGTAGTGCACCTCGGGCTTGAGCAGCTTGGCGATGCGCGCGAATTCGGAGTACCACTTGCTCGACGCGTCGGCGGGACCCGAGATGATCAGCGGGGTCCGGGCCTCGTCGATGAGGATCGAGTCGACCTCGTCGACGATCGCGAAGTTGTGGCCACGCTGGACGAGGTCGTCGAGCGAGTGCGTCATGTTGTCGCGCAGGTAGTCGAAACCGAACTCGTTGTTGGTGCCGTAGGTGATGTCGGCGGAGTAGGCCGCGCGGCGCTGGGCCGGGGTCATGCCGGACAGGATCACGTCGGTCTCGAGTCCGAGGGAACGGTGCACGCGGCCCATCCACTCGGCGTCGCGCTTGGCGAGGTAGTCGTTCACGGTGACGACGTGGACGCCGTCGCCGGAGATCGCGTTGAGGTAGGCCGGCAGCACGCAGGTGAGGGTCTTGCCCTCACCGGTCTTCATCTCGGAGATGTTGCCGAAGTGCAGCGCCGCGCCACCCATGATCTGGACGAGATAGTGCTTCTGGCCGAGCACACGGAAGGACGCCTCCCGGGCGGTCGCGAAGGCTTCCGGAAGCAGATCGTCGAGCGTCTCGCCGTCCTGGTAGCGGCTCCGGAACTCGTCCGTCTTGGCCCGGAGCTCGGCGTCGGTCAGGGCCTCGAAGTCCGGGGAGAGGGAATCGACATGCTCGGCGATGTGCTTGAGCCGCTTGACCATGCGACCTTCACCGATCCGGAGCAGCTTCGTCAGCGACAGCACTGGTGTGTTCGTCCTCAATCTCGGGTACCTGCACGGACAAGAAATCCGGCCGAGGCCTTGTCGGACCCCGGCCGGATTCCATGGTAGGCGCTGCGCGGGAGTGACCGCGATGGCGAGGTGCCTTCGGTCACTCCCGGCAGTGTCACACGAGCCTGATCAGACCGTAGTCGAAGGCGTGTCGCCGGTAGACCACGGACGGCTTGTCCGTCTCCTTGTCGTGGAACAGGTAGAAGTCGTGACCGACGAGTTCCATCTCGTAGAGGGCGTCGTCGACGGTCATCGGCTGAGCGTTGTGTTCCTTCGTCCGGACGATGCGACCGGGACCGTCCTGGGGTTCCTTCTCGCTGTCGCCGAGCGACAGGTCGGGCGAGATCGCGAGCTCGTCGTCCTGGGCGAGGGCCGCGGTGGCTTCCGCCACGGACACGGGCGTCTTCTCACCGTAGGAGACCTTGCGGCGCTCCTTCGTCCGTCGCAGGCGCGATTCGAGCTTGCTGATCACGGACTCGAAGGCAGCGTAGAAGCTGTCGGCACTGGCCTCGGCGCGTACGACAGGTCCCTTTCCGCGGGCAGTGATCTCGACCCGCTGACAACTCTTCCTCTGACGCCTGTTGCGTTCGTGTTGCAACTCGACGTCGAAGATGAAGATCGTCGGATCGAAACGTTCGAGCCGAGCGAGTTTCTCGGAGACGTAGATCCGGAAGTGATCGGGGACCTCGACGTTGCGTCCTTTCACGACAACGTCGGCACGGGGGCCTTCCGTGGCGGCATCGGCCTCTGCAACGGAACCTCTGGACTTCGAAGGGGTCGTCACGCGTACCTCCCGAGTTACGGCCGGCGCAGCCCGCGCGCCGGCATGATGTATGAGCGCGAGAGCGCGCTCGCCCGGAATCGGAAGAACAGGCGTTTCCACCCGTCTACCTTGTTGTTTCCGGGTCTGATGGCGACGGTAGTACGTAACGCGGAGGTGTGCCACCGTTCCCGCGCGATTTCACGTCGCGTCGCCTTCCGGTCACTCGGTGAGGTACTTTCCGGGCCCGTCCGCGGGCTCACGCGTGGGCGATCACGAGCACTCCGAGAGGGTCGAATCCGGCGCGTCGGAGTGCCCGCACCGACTCGCGCGCGGTGGTTCCGGTGGTGAGCACGTCGTCGACGACGAGGACCGGGATCGTGCGCGGCAGACCGTCGGCGCGCACCCCGACACGGCCGGCGAGGTTGCGCTGCCGGTCGGCTGCCGAGAGCCCCACCGAATCACGGACCCCGGCCGCCACACTCAGGATCGGATGCACGTGGAGGCGACGGTCGTGGGTCGCGGCGGCCCGGGCGGCACGCGTGACGGGATCGCCTCCGCGTGCCCGCGCCGCACGCGCCCGGGTGGGGGCGGGCGTCACGATCAAGGGACCCTCGGGCAGCTCGCTCCATCGGCGCAGCCGCGCGATCGCGACGGCCCACGCGAGCCCGAGCGGCTCGGCGAGATCCCGGCGGGCACGCTCCTTCGCGACGATCACCGCGCGGCGCCTGGGGCCGGTGTACGGGCCCAGACTCCACACCGGGGTCCCGGGGTCGACGCGCGGCGCGACGGCCACGGGGTGATCGGAGAGCTCGCGTGCGCACACCCGGCACCAGCTCGCTCCGGGAGCGGCGCACCCACCGCACCGGGCGGGCAGGACGAGATCGAGAAGGGCGGTGAGCACACCGGGAGTGTGCCCGAAGTCACCGACGCCCGGGCGTCACCGTCGGCACCGACGCCCGGGCGTCACCGTCGGCACCGACGCCCGGGCGTCACCGTCGGCGCGCTCAGCCCGGGAGGACGGGGATGGCCGCCATCCCGGCCAGTCCGGGTACCTCGCGCCAGTACCGGTCGCCCGCGGGGTCGCGGTTGTTGAGCTGGAAGACCGTCCGGGAATCGGCGACGAACTCGCTGGCCGTGGACGCCTCCACGGCGACCACCGGAGGGGTGAGATTGCGGCTCGGGAGTGCGTCGATGCGCGAGCCGTCCACCGCGACCTGCACGACGGGCACGTCGGCCGACGCGCGGGAGACGACGATGGTGTCGGCCGTGCTCCAGTCCAGGGCGAGCGCGGGACCGCCGAGACCGAAGCCGATCTCGCGCGGATTGGTGAGCGAGTACTCGCCGGTCGTGGTCGGTACGACCGTCGCGACGAAGACCCGTCCGTCGATGATCAGGGCGGCGCGGACACCGTCGCGCGACAGGCGCAGCTCGGTGATGCGGCCCCCGAGGGCACGGATCGCACCCGCTTCGACGCCGACCACGGTGACCCGCCCCGTGCCGGGCTCGCGCACCGCACGCACTACCGCGGTGCCGTTGACGACGGCCCACACCGAGTTGTTGTTCGGTGACCAGGACGGCCGGGTGATCGACTCGCCGTCGACCGCGGGTTCGGCAGCGCCTTCGCTGTAGGCACCGACCATCAGCTGCACGGCCGGCTCCGGTGCCGGTTTCCCGGTGTTCTCGACGGCGGCGACGAGTTCCCCGTCCAGCGACAGGGCGACGGACTGCAGGTCGTCGGACATGCCGAAAAAGCTGCGGACCGGTGTCACGCCGGTCTCGGCGACGCTCACCAGCGTCCCGTCGAGCAGCGCGTGCAGGCCCACCGTCACGCTCGACGCGGCGAGGGGGTTCATGGACGCCACGTCGGCGGTGGTCCAGCCGTTCGGGAACCGTTCGTCGAGGGGCTGGCCGTCGGCGAGGAGGTGGTACGGGCCGCTGATGTCTGCGTTGGCGAGGGTCCAGATCACCTGCGCGGCGAGCAGTTCGCGATCCTGCCGGCCCATCGAGCCGACCCCCTGGAAGTCGATGCGGATACCGCCGAGTCCGACGCCGACGTCGGTCGTGCGGCCGTCCGCCTTCGTCACCGAGCCGATGACGGTGACGTCCTCGAGGAGATTCTTGACCGCAGGCGCGAGGACCTCTTTGGGCCCTTCGACGAGCAACCCGATCAACTGCGACGCCGTCTGTTCGGGGGTGCCCGTGATCCAGCGCGGGTCGGGGACGACGGCGTTGCCGGTCGGGTCGAGGAAGTACAGCGAGCGGCGCTGATAGGTGTTGAGGAAGCGCGGGCGGTCCATGATGACGCCGGCCGGCAACCGGTCGATGCGCCACTCCCCGTCCGTGCGGACCAGGGAGAACCGCGCCTCGAACTCCCCGTCGGCGGGACGGTAGATGCCGCCCTCCTCGAGGTAACCGACGGTGCTCGCCCGCACCACGTAGGTGGCACTGTCGCCGTCGCGTTCCTCGACGAGGACGTCGACCTTGTCGACGATCGTCGCGCTCGCCGCGTCGTCCCAGGACTCGGACATCGTGGGGGTGAGGAACTGCCGGGCCGCGCGGTGGCGGTTGGTCGGATCCGTGCTCGCCTGCAGGAAGTCGCGCAGGAGCAGGTCGGGTTCGCGACCGGGCACGGGAGCGGCGACCTCGGTGGTCGCGGGGCCGCGTTCGAGGGTTCCGATGGCCTGCGGTGACGACGAATCGGGCAGCGTGGCGCATCCCGACAGCACGAGTCCGGCCGCGGTCAGGAATACGACGAGCACGCCCGCTGCACGCGGAGTCGAGCGGCTCATGTACTGGCTCCTTCGGACGATGTGCTCGCAGGGTCGGTCGGGATCTCTCCCGTCGAAGGCTGCTCCGGGGTCTCGTCACCCGGCGGGGGCTTGCCCTGCACGGCCTTCGCGGCGCTGGGCACGAGAGGCAGGGGGCTGCGACCCACCTTACGTCCGCGTTCGCGCGGGAGGGTCAGCCGGAAGCTGGCGCCTCGTCCCGGCTCGCCCCAGGCTTCGAGCTTGCCGTTGTGCAGGTTGGCGTCCTCGACGCTGATGGCGAGACCGAGGCCGGTGCCGCCGGAGCGCCGGACCCGCGACGGATCGGAGCGCCAGAACCGGTTGAAGACGAGTTTCTCCTCCCCCGGTCGCAGACCCACGCCCTGATCGCGCACGACGAAGGCCGCGGCCGCGTCGTCGGCGCGCAACCGCAGCAGGATGGGTTTGCCCTCGCCGTGATCGATCGCGTTGGCGAGCAGGTTGCGCAGGATGCGTTCGACGCGGCGGGGATCGACGTCGGCCTCGACGGACTCGTCCGGCAGGTCGACGATGAGCTCGGTGGCGGTCTCGCGGGCGAGGTGCCGCACGGTCGAGACGGCGGCACGCGCGCACATCCGCAGATCGAGTCGTTCGGAGGCGAGTTCGGCGACACCCGCGTCGTGCCGGCTGATCTCGAGCAGATCGTTGAGGAGGCTCTCGAAGCGGTCGAGTTCGGCGACGAGCAGTTCGGAGGACCGCTTGAGGACGGGGTCGAGCTCGTCGCTGCCGTCGTGGATGAGGTCGGCGGCCATACGGACGGTCGTGAGCGGGGTGCGCAGTTCGTGGCTCACATCGGAGGTGAACCGTTTCTGCAGGTTGCCGTATTCCTCGAGCTGGGTGATCTGCCGCGACAGGCTCTCGGCCATCTCGTTGAACGACATCGCCAGGCGCGCCATGTCGTCCTCGCCGCGGACCGGCATGCGTTCCTTGAGCCGCCCGTCGGCGAAGCGCACGGCGATCCGGGAGGCCGACCGGATGGGCAGCACGACCTGCCGCGCGACGATCATCGAGATCGCGGCCAGCAGCACGAGCAGGACCACGGCGCCGACGAGCAGGGTGCCACGGACGAGGGCGAGGGTGCGTTCCTCACCGCCGAGCGGGAAGACGAGATACAGCTCGAGTGTCGAGATGTCGGAGTCGGTGGGGCTGCCCATGATCAGGGCCGGCCCGGTGTAGCCGTCGGGATCGGCGACCGTCGCGAACTGGTACGCGATCTGCCCGTTCTGGACGAAGGCGCGCAGGTTCTGCGGGATCTGGTCGGCGGGCCCGCTCGAGGTGGGGGCACGCGGACCGTCGCCGGGGACGATCAGGACGGGGTCGAAGGTTCCGGCGACGCCGGTGTCCTGTCCCCCGTCGCTGCCGCGGCTGGTGAGGATCGCCGCGGCACCGTCGAGGCGGACCGCGAGCGAGCCGGAGTCGTCGGCGCCCGCGAGTTGTCCCTCGACGAGTGCGCGCGAGCGATCCATCTCCTCGGTCGCCGCGTCGATCTTCACTTCGAGCAGTCGGTCGGTGATCTGGCTCGTGAGTACCACTCCGAGCACGAACATGACGATCAGCGACAGCGTGAGGGTCGAGGTCACGACCCGGAGCTGCAGCGATCGTCGCCAGGTGTGCGCGAGTCGGCTGCTCATCGACCGCGACCACCTCACCAGCGGCAGCGTCCTACGCGTGATACGCCGCCGAAGCCGGTAGGTTCGGATCACGGCGGTCCGGCCTTGTAGCCGACCCCCCGCACCGTGAGCACCGCCTCGGGATTCTCGGGATCCTTCTCGACCTTCGCGCGCAGACGCTGGACGTGGACGTTCACGAGCCGGGTGTCGGCGGCGTGCCGGTAGCCCCAGACCTGCTCGAGCAGGACCTCACGGGTGAACACCTGGCGCGGCTTGCGCGCGAGCGCCACGAGCAGGTCGAACTCGAGGGGCGTGAGCGAGATCGCCTCGTCGCCGCGGGTGACCTTGTGGGCGGGGACGTCGATGGTGATATCCCCGATGGTCAGGACCTCCGCCGGTTCCTGCTCGGTGCGACGCAGCCGGGCCCGCACGCGTGCGACGAGCTCCTTCGGCTTGAACGGCTTGACGATGTAGTCGTCGGCGCCCGATTCGAGGCCGAGCACGACGTCGACGGTGTCGGACTTGGCGGTGAGCATCACGATCGGCACACCGGAATCCGCGCGGAGCACACGGCACACGTCGATGCCGTTCATGCCGGGGAGCATGAGATCGAGCAGGACGAGGTCGGGCCGGATCTCGCGCACGGCGCCCAGCGCCTGAGTGCCATCCCCCACCACGAACGGTTCGAATCCCTCGCCGCGCAGCACGATCGTGAGCATCTCGGCCAGCGCGGTGTCGTCGTCGACTACCAGAATCCTCGGCTTCATAGCCTCTATCGTGTCACCCCTCGAGCGTCGTGAAGCAGATTTGAGATGTCAACGGCGAGTTGTCGCGGGGAGGCCTGCGGGCCTGCGACCTCCCACGGAGACATCCACTGCTGCTGTGCGAGCCCGTCGTAGACCGCGCCGGTGCGCTCCTGCAGACCGGCATCGCGCTCGTAGGCGTCGCGATCGCGGTCGACCTCGGTCGCGGCGCGGTTACGGGCACGCTCCGCGGCGAGAGCGACCGGAACGCGGAGCAGCACCTGCAGATCGGGCACCGGAAGCCCGAACCGTTCGAACTCGAGACGGCGGATCCACTCCACCGCCGGGCCGGTCGCGCCCTGGTTCCGGCGCGCCGCCGTGTACGCGGCGTTGGACGCGACGTACCGGTCGAGCAGCACGATGTCGTTGTCGGCGAGCAGCTTCCGCAGCTCGTCGGCAGCATCGCGACGGTCGAGCGCCCACAGCAACGCCATCGCCTCGACGCTCGAGGCGGTGTCGCCGTGCTGCCCGCGCAACGCCTCCGCGCCCAGATCGGCGTGGATCGACTGCCCGTACCGCGGGAAGGCCAGCGTCGCGACCTTCCGTCCGGCCTCGCGCCAGGTCTCGACGAGACCGGCGGACAACGTCCTTTTGCCGGCCCCATCGAGACCCTCGACGACGATCAGATCACCCATGTGCCCTGTGATTCCCGATCACTCATGTGCCCTGTGATTCCCGTCGAGTTGCCGGGATCAGTAGCGGTAGTGCTCGGGCTTGTACGGGCCCTCGACGTCGACACCGATGTACTCGGCCTGCTCCTTGGTCAGCTTCGTGATCTGTCCGCCGAGCGCCTCGACGTGGATCTTCGCGACCTTCTCGTCGAGGTGCTTGGGCAGGCGGTAGACCTCGTTGTCGTACTCGTCGGGCTTGGTCCACAGCTCGATCTGGGCGATCACCTGGTTGGCGAACGAGTTGCTCATCACGAAGGAGGGGTGGCCCGTGGCGTTGCCCAGGTTGAGCAGGCGGCCCTCCGACAGGACGATGATCGAATGGCCGTCGGCGAAGGTGAACTCGTCGACCTGCGGCTTGATGTTGATCCGCGTGACGTCGGAGGCCCGCTCGAGGCCGGCCATGTCGATCTCGTTGTCGAAGTGGCCGATGTTGCCGAGGATGGCCTGGTGCTTCATCGCCTTCATGTGCTCGAAGGTGATGATGTCCTTGTTGCCCGTGGCGGTGATGACGATGTCGGCCTGGCCGATGAAGTCCTCGACCGTCACGACGTCGTAGCCGTCCATCATGGCCTGCAGGGCGTTGATCGGGTCGACCTCGGTGACCGAGACGCGTGCGCCCTGGCCGCGCAGGGCCTCGGCGCAGCCCTTGCCGACATCGCCGTAACCGCACACGAGCGCGGCCTTGCCGCCGATGAGGACGTCGGTGCCGCGGTTGATGCCGTCGAGCAGCGAGTGCCGGGTGCCGTACTTGTTGTCGAACTTGCTCTTGGTGACCGAGTCGTTGACGTTGATCGCGGGGAACGCGAGCTCGCCGGCCGCGGAGAGCTGGTACAGGCGCAGAACGCCCGTGGTGGTCTCCTCCGTGACGCCCTTGACGGACTCGGCGACGGTGGTCCACTTCTTCGAGTCGGCCGCGAGCGAGCGGCGCAGCAGCTCGAGGAAGACCTTGTACTCGGCGGAGTCCTGCTCCTCGTCGATCGGCGGGACGACGCCGGCCTTCTCGAACTGGGCGCCCTTGAGCACGAGCATCGTGGCGTCGCCGCCGTCGTCGAGGATCATGTTGGCGGGTTCGCCGGGCCAGGTGAGCATCTGCTCGGCCGCCCACCAGTACTCCTCGAGGGTCTCGCCCTTCCAGGCGAAGACCGGGACGCCCTTGGGCTCCTCGGGGGTGCCGTGCGGGCCGACGACGACGGCCGCGGCGGCGTGGTCCTGGGTGGAGAAGATGTTGCACGACGCCCAGCGCACCTGCGCGCCGAGGGAGACGAGCGTTTCGATGAGCACAGCGGTCTGGACCGTCATGTGCAGCGAGCCGGAGATCCGTGCGCCCTTCAGCGGCTGCACCTCCGCGTACTCGCGACGCAGCGCCATCAGGCCCGGCATCTCGTGTTCGGCGAGCCGGATCTCCTTGCGCCCGAACTCGGCGAGGGACAGATCGGCGACCTTGAAATCGAGACCGTTGACCCGGTCGGCTACGAGCGTGGTGTCAGACACGTGCAGATGCCTCTTCCTGTCGGCAGACGATGTTGGTTCCAGGCTATACAACCTGCGCAAGAAGAGGCCCGGCAGATCGTCCCCCGACGGGATCCGTCCGTCGCACCTCCGGTACGACGCCCGGACGTCAACCGCGTACGGCGGCCCGTTCGACGAACGGCACGAGCAGATCGGCGAGGTCGGCGGCGACATCACGCCCCGAGGCCGGGGGCATCGAGACGAAGCTCAGCGCGACCCGCACGACAGCGCGCGCGAGGATCCCCGCGTCGGATTCGGACGCCGCGATCCAGCTGTGGTGGAAGGTCTCCGTGAGGCGACCCGCGCCCCGCTCGAGGATGGGGGCGGCGTCGGTGGTGATCAACCGCAGCAGGTCGGGCTTGGCCTCCCCGCTCAGCAGCGACTGCACCAGGGGGTCGGCGGCGGACGCCTCGAAGAAGAAGCCAAAGCCGTCCACGAGCGCGGCCCGCGCGTCGCCGACGTGGGCGTACACCGAATCGGCCACCGCATCGACGAACTCGTCGACCAGACGCAGCGCATATCCCTGGGCGAGCCCCTGCCGGGAGGAGAACTCCTTGTACAGGGTCTGCCGGCTGATGCCGGCGGCCCGGGCGACGTCGCTCATGGTGACCGCCGACCAGTCGTGTTCGTGCAGCAGCTCGCGCATGGCGTCGAGGATCGTCGAGCGCAGCAGCACCCGACTTGCCTCATGGAAGGGAACCCGCGCGTTCGACATGGTGGGAACGCTCTCACGCACGGATGTGCTCGTCAAAGCAAGGCGGGTAGTGATCCCCCGTGCAGCGGTTCACCGGCGGACGATCTCGACCATCTCGAAGTCGGCCTTGGCGGCGCCGCAGTCCGGGCACGACCAGTCGTCGGGGATGTCCTCCCACCGGGTGCCGGGTCCGATGCCCTCGTCGGGCCACCCTTCGGCCTCGTCGTATTCGAATCCGCAGACGAGACAACGGAACAGACGGTAGTCGGTACTCACGGGGTGTACTCCTCGAAATCGGTCTTCTCCCGGACTCCGCAGTCGGGACACGGCCAGTCGTCGGGTACGTCGGACCACGGGGTGCCGGCCGGAAAGCCCTCACGGGGAACGCCGGCGGTCTCGTCGTACACGAACTCGCAGACGGGACAGCGGTAGGACGCCACGATCACTTCCCTTCCGCAGTAGCGGGATCCGATGCTCCGTAGCGGGCCAGGATCTTCTCGCGTCGACGCGGTTCGATGTTGACGCGGGTGATGTCGCCGTCGTAGTGGTCGAGCACGCGGTGGTCCATGACCTTGCGCCACAGCGGCGCGATGTAGGCGAGGGTGATCATCGTCGCGTAACCCGCGGGCAGTTGTGGTGAGATCTCCATGCTGCGCAGGGTCTGGTAGCGCCGCGTGGGGTTGGCGTGATGGTCGCTGTGCCGCTGCAGGTGGTACAGGAAGATGTTCGTCACCAGGTGGTCGCTGTTCCAGCTGTGCGCGGGCGAGCAGCGCTCGTAGCGCCCCTTCGCGGTCTTCTGCCGCAGCAGACCGTAGTGCTCGAGATAGTTCACGACCTCGAGCAACGAGAACCCGAAGACCGCCTGGATCACGAGATACGGCGCGATCGACAGGCCGAAGACGCCGAGGAGCACCGCGTACAGCGCGACGGAGATCGCCCACGCGTTGAGGACGTCGTTGTGCACACTCCACACCGGCTTGTCGAGCCGTTCGAGGCGTGCTCGTTCGAGGCGCCACGCCGACCGCAGGCTGCCGACGACGCTGCGGGGCAGAAATCGCCAGAAGCTCTCCCCGAACCGGGCCGAGGCCGGGTCCTCCGGGGTGGCGACCCGCACGTGGTGACCGCGATTGTGCTCGATGTAGAAGTGCCCGTAGAACGACGGGGCGAGCGCCCACTTCGACAGTCGCCGTTCGAATTCGACCTTCTTGTGGCCGAGTTCGTGCGCCGTGTTGATACCGATGCCCGCGACCACGCCGACCGAGATCGCGAGTCCGATCTTCGACATCACGCCGAGCCCGCCGTCGATGCCGAGCCAGGACAGGTCGCCGGCCGACCAGAGGTAGCAGGCGAAGACCAGCGACGCGAACTGGAAGGGCAGGTAGAGGTAGGTGCAGTAGCGGTAGAAGCGGTCGTTCTCGAGTTGCTCGAACAACTCGTCGGGTGGGTTCTCGCCGTCGGGCCCGACGAACAGGTCGAGCAGCGGGACGAGGACGTAGATCAGCAGGGGGCCGATCCACCACAGGACCGGGGTGACGCTCTGCAGACCGAGTTCGTTACCGCCCCACACCAGGGCGGCGGCGACGAACAGCGCCGTCGGGGGCACCAGCCCCAGAAGCCACAGATGGCGTTTCCGGTCGCGCCACTGGAGGTCGGGTCGATCCACCGAATCCGCGGATGCCGTACTCATGTCGGGTCTCCTCATCACCGTCGATGGCGCCGGGCACGCCACCGCACGGTGACGCACACCACTCATATCTTGACTCTAGGCCACTGTTCGTCCGAGGTCTAGACATTTGGAGGAATTTGTAAATCTCACGAAGATGCATCCGGAAACGACGAAGGCGAGCCCGTGCGGGCTCGCCTTCGGTTCGATTCCGTCCCTACCGGGACTCTGCTTCAGGACTCGTCGGTCGCCGATCCCGGTATCTCCCCGAGCCGGGCCCGGAAGACCTGGGTGTCCGCGGCACAACCGTGGACGGTCGGATTCCGGTCGCACGCCGACAACCACGCCGAGTCGCCGGGCCTCAGCGTCACCGACTCGCCGTCGCACTCGACGCGGGCATCGCCTGCGGTGCACAGCAGGATCTGCGGTCCGTCGGCACCGACCCCGAGGGCGTCGCCCGCGCCGAGATCGATGCGGGACAACGCGAACTCCGGTGCCGGGGTGCGGTAGCGGCGTTCGATCGGACTCTGCCCCGACCCGGTCTCCGCCGAGGCCTCCGGTACGGCTTCGAGAATCGGCACCGAGGCCGCACCGAAGTCGAGCACCCGCAGCAGTTCGGGCACGTCCACGTGCTTCGGGGTGAGACCACCACGCAGCACGTTGTCGGAGTTCGCCATGATCTCGACACCCATGCCGTGCAGGTAGGCGTGCAGATTTCCCGCGTCGAGGTACAGGCCCTCGCCCGGCTGCAGGGTGATGCGGTTGAGCAGCAGCGAGGCGAGCACTCCGGCGTCGCCGGGATAGAAGTCCGCCAGCTGCAGGGCCGTGCGTACCTCCGGAACGAAATCGCGTTCGCCGTCCCGTCCGGCCGCGAGATAGGTGACGCAACCGTCGAGCACACGCGGCAGCAACGCTGCGAGAGCGGGCGGGGGCAACGTGATCCAGGTGGTGAACAGCGCCCGCAGACCGCTCGAATCGGGTTGGCCCGCGAGCAGTCCCACATAGGGGTCGAGTTCCGGCACGGCCAGCGCCTCGAACAGCTCCACGGTCCGTTTCGGGTCGCGGAAGCCGGCCAGGGCCTCGAACCGGGTCAGCGCCACCACGAGTTCGGGCTTGTGGCTGGCGTCCTTGTAGTTGCGGACGGGCGAGTCGATCGGGATGCCGAGTGCTTCCTCACGAGCGAAGCCCTCGGCCGCCTGGCCGGCGCTGGGATGCGCCTGCAGCGACAGCGGCTCCTCCGCCGCCAGCAGCTTGAGCAGGAAGGGCAGGCGGGGACCGAACGCCCCCACCGTGCGATCACCGAGGTGTCGCTGCGGATCGGCCGACAACACGTCGAGCAGCGAGTGCTCGTCGCCGTCCGGATCCACCAGCCTGGCGGGATCGGCCGGGTGCGCACCGAGCCACAACTCGGCCTCGGGATGATGGGACGGCACATTGCGGCCACGCAGGGTGGCGATCGCGGTCCGCGATCCCCAGGCGTACGAGCGCACCGCACCTTCGAGTCGGTGCACTATCTCCCCCCTGCCAATCCGAGATATGCGGCCGCCATCTCTGTGCGGACGGTCAACACTGCCACCTGTTCCAGCACGGTCGGAACCGTGCTCGATTCGAATTCTCCGATCACGGACATCAATTCCACATCCGGAAGTGCCGCCGTCCTGCGCTGCGCCGCCGAGCGGTCGGGGTCGGTGCTGAGCACGAACACCCGTGCCGGTGCGATCGGTGCCGGTCCGTCCAGCTCCTCGTCGTGGAAGAACGGGTCGTAGTTCTCACCGCTCGCGGTGACGACGTTCGTGAGCCGGTCGCGCGCGACCAGCACGTCGCTCAGTGCCGCAGCGCCGGCGACCACACCCGCCTCCTGGAGCAGGGCCTCCGACGCGTGCCGTGCGAGCACCGTCGTCGCGGCGGAGTCTCCCGCGAACACCACGCGACGCGACTGCATGCGCACCGCGAGCGACTTTGCGGGATTGTGGAAGACCTCGTTCGCCGGATGATTGCGCGCCGCTTCCTCGTCGGCCGTGTCGGCGACCTCGGCGAGCGGCGGGACACCGGTGATCCGGACGGCGCGCTGCAACACGCCGAGCACCGCACAGAACACCGCGACGTGCCGGGCGAGCACGTACCGGGTCTGGACCCGGACGCGCGGCGGCAACGACATCGCGCGACCGGCCGAGACCGCCCGCACCGGACCTTCGTCGGGGGCGTCGACGACGACTTCAGCGCTGCGACGCAGTCCGGCGTCGATGCTGCGCGCCAGCTCGGGATCGCCGGCGTCGTTTCCCGAGACCACCACGACGTCGAGCGCGCCGACCCACGGCGGTGTGGCCGGCGCGGAGACCAGCGGTACACCGGCCTGCCCCCCGAACATCGCGACGACCAGTTCCGCGGCCGAGCGGGCGCGGGCGTCGGTGCCGACGAAGACCACACTGCGGGGGTGCATGTCGGTGAGCCGGCCGAGCAGACCTTCGTCGACCGCCGCGGCGACCGCGCGGATCTGGGCGCCGCCGAGGGCCGCGCTCCTGAGGATGCCGTCGACATCGGCGGCGAGAACACCGCCCGCATCGTCGAAGTCGAACAGCGGTGAGGGTGCCGTCACGACCGCATCACCTTCCTTCCGCCGCCGCGACCTCGGCGAGCCGGCTGACAGGGCCCGGTGGGGCCACCGACCCGAGATCGGTGCTCCGCCGAACCGACACCGGCACGACCTGTACCGGCACTTCGATTATTCCCGTTGTCCCTCCGTCTACGCACGAACGACGGAAAGGATCTCCTTCACCAATGCCTCGACCTCACCGTCCGTGCGGGCCTCCACGTTGAGCCGCAGCAACGGCTCGGTGTTGGACGCGCGCAGGTTGAACCATGCGTTGTCGGGCAGGTCGACGGTGACACCGTCGAGCCGGTCGATCGATACCGCGCGGTCCTCGAACGCCGCGACGACGGCCTCGGTGCGCTCGGCAGCATCGGCGACCGTCGAGTTGATCTCGCCCGACGCCGCGTACCGGTTGTAGGAGCTCATCAGCTCGGAGAGCGGACCGTCCTGCGAGGCGAGTGCGGCGAGGACGTGCAGCGCCGCGAGCATGCCGGAGTCGGCACCCCAGAAGTCGCGGAAGTAGTAGTGCGCCGAGTGTTCCCCGCCGAAGACTGCACCGGTCTCGGCCATCTGCTGCTTGATGAACGAATGCCCGACCCGGGTGCGCACCGGCTTGCCGCCCTGCTCGGCGACGAGTTCGGGCACCACGCGCGAGGTGATGAGGTTGTGGATGATCGTCGAGCCGGGTTCCTTGGCGAGTTCGCGGGCGGCGACGAGCGCCGTGACCGCGGACGGGGTGACCGGCTCGCCGCGCTCGTCGACGACGAAGCAGCGGTCGGCGTCGCCGTCGAAGGCCAGGCCCACGTCGGCACCGGACTCGACGACCAGACGCTGGAGGTCGACGAGGTTGGCGGGGTCGAGGGGGTTGGCCTCGTGGTTCGGGAAGGTGCCGTCGAGTTCGAAGTACAGCGGCACGAGATCGACGGGCAGGGCACCGAAGACGGCGGGGACGGTGTGGCCGCCCATGCCGTTGCCGGCGTCGACCGCCACCTTCAGCGGACGCATCTCCGCGAGATCGACCAGGCCGCGGACGAACGAGGCGTAGTCCTCGAGGACGTCCTGCTCGGTGATGCTGCCGCGCTCGCCGTCGTAGGCGGGCACCCCCTCGACGAGGTCGGCGGAGATCTGCGCCAGACCGGTGTCCTGACCGACGGGCTTGGCACCGGCACGGCAGAGCTTGATGCCGTTGTACTTCGCGGGATTGTGGCTGGCGGTGAACATCGCGCCGGGTGCGTCGAGCAGGCCCGACGCGAAGTAGAGCTGGTCGGTGGATGCGAGGCCGATCAGCACCACGTCGAGTCCCTGGGCGGTGACCCCGTCGGCGAAGGCCTGCGAGAGCGAGGGGGACGAGGCGCGCATGTCGTGCCCGATCACCACACGGTCCGCGCTGCCCTCACTGCGCAACAGGCGTGCGAACGACGCTCCGACCTCGCGGACGAACTCTTCGTCGATCTGCTCTCCGACGACTCCCCGTACGTCGTAGGCCTTGATGACTGCTGACACCGACTCGGCAGCTCTCGCCACTGTATTAGCTCCTGAACTCGACTCGTGCGATGCCGTCCTCCGCGACATCGCACTCGCTCAGCCTAGTGCGAACGGCTCAGGACGTGGGATCGGGAAGAACACGCAGGTGGCCGCGTCGGCCGGTGCGTGCGGTGGGCGGCACGACGGCCCGTTGGGGTTCCTCGGCGTCGTCGTCGCTCGAGTCGGAACGGGAACGCTCCCCCAGGCCGGCCTCGCGTACGGCCTCGGCGAGGGCGGTCAGATCGTCCTCGTCGGGCGTGGCCGACGAGAACGCTCCCTCGTATCGGACGAGTTCCCAGCCCTTGGGTGCCGTGATGCGCGAACCGTGCATCTCGCAGAGATCCCACGAGTGCGGTTCCGCGACGGTCGCCAGGGGACCGACAACGGCAGTGGAGTCCGAGTACACGTAGGTCAGCGTCGCAACAGCAGGGTTCTTGCACCCAGGCCGGCAGCATCGACGCAGTGTTCTCACGACTGGGAGCGTAGCGCGCCGGACGCGCCAGGACTATTCGGACACACCGAAAGGGTGGAGCGATTTTCGTGTCGTAGTGTCCATGGCATGGTCCGCGCACGACGTTCCCGCCCTGTGTCGTCCCGTTCCGTGGCACGCCGCGGCAGGGGAATCCGCGGTCCCCTGTTCCCTCAGAGCCTGCCCGCGTGGAAGACACGCGCCGAGAAATTCGACCTGCTCGTCCTGGGGGCGTTCGCGCCGATCGACGCGCGCTGGCACGACCGCCTCACCAAGCTCGACATCGCCGTCGACGAGGTCCCGAAGATCCGGGCACGCGACCCCGACTCGGTCAACTGGCCGGACGACGTGGTTGCCGACGGGCCGGTGCCGCTGTCCCGGCTCGTGCCGGCGGGGATCGATCGACGAGGCGCTGCCACCCGGGCGCGGATCGTGTTGTTCCGCCGGCCTCTCGAGGTGCGCGCGAAGGATCCGGACGATCTGACGGATCTGGTGCACGACGTCCTCGTGCACCAGGTGGCCACCTATCTCGGCGTCGAGCCGGAAGTGGTGGATCCGACACTCGGTGAGGACGACGAGGACTGAACGACATCCGGATATGACGAAGGCCGGGTTGCTCGTCCCCCACGGCCGCAACCCGACCTTCGTCGTCCGACTCGGTGTTTCACTCGGTCCCGTACTCCCCGTACCGGGCCGAACCCCTCGTCAGACTATTCCGCGCTTGAGGCGACGGCGTTCCCTCTCGGAAAGCCCGCCCCAGATACCGAACCGCTCGTCGTGGGCGAGTGCGTATTCGAGACAGTCGTCCCGGACCTCACACCCCATGCAGATGCGCTTGGCCTCTCTGGTGGAGCCACCCTTCTCGGGGAAGAATGCCTCCGGATCGGTCTGCGCACAGAGCGCACGCTCCTGCCACTGCTCCTCGCCATCCGCTGGGTCGCCGAATCCCGAAATCAAACTCAGGACGGGCACCCCGACGTCCGGGTAGTCACAGACAGCCTCGACTGCAGTATCGCTTCGAGTGAGCTCGAAGCTGTCGCGCTCGCCGGCCATTGTCCCTCCTCACCTGCAGCGCCGAATCATGACCGGGGATCAACCCGCTGCCATCCTTCGAATACTCGTTCGAATGCGGGTTCACCGCAAGGGATCTCGAATTCGATTATCGAATGACATGTATGTGATTAGACACTTCGGGTGTGTCGCGGTCAAGCGGAGCGGCGTTGTTCACATATCATCGGCCGCTTTGCCGAAACGCGTTTCGGACGGTGCGCGACCGGGTAGGCGACGCACCGCTTAGGCTTGGGCCGTGAATGTGACTGTATTGGTCGGAGGTGTCGGTGGGGCGCGTTTTCTCTCAGGTTTGCGCCGGCTTCTCGATATTTCCCCGGGCGTGGAGCCGAATCCGGACGCGGCACACCGCATCACCGCGATCGTCAACGTCGGCGACGACGTGTGGATGCACGGCCTGAGGATCTGTCCGGATCTCGACACCTGCATGTACACCCTCGGCGGTGGGATCGACACCGAACGCGGCTGGGGCCGCGCCGGTGAGACCTGGAACGCCAAGGAGGAACTCGCCGCCTACGGGGCGATCCCCGACTGGTTCGGTCTCGGCGACCGCGACATCGCCACCCACCTCATCCGGACGCAGATGCTGCGGACCGGCTATCCGCTCTCCGCGATCACCGAAGCACTGTGCACGCGGTGGAAGCCGGGTGTGACCCTGCTGCCGGTCTCCGACGACCGCAGCGAGACCCACGTCGTCATCACCGATCCCGAGGACGGTGAACAGCGGGCCGTGCACTTCGAGGAATGGTGGGTCCGCCACCGCGCCCAGGTGCCCACCCACAGCTTCGCCCACATCGGCGCAGAAGAGGCCGAGCCCGCTCCCGGTGTGCTCGAGGCAATCGAGAACGCCGACGCCGTCGTCCTGGCCCCGTCGAACCCCGTCGTGAGCGTCGGAGCGATCCTCGCGATCCCCGGTATCCGTGGGGCGCTGCGCACCACGTCGGCGAAGGTCGTCGGCCTGTCCCCCGTCATCGACGGCAAGCCCCTGCGCGGCATGGCCGATGCGTGCCTGGACGTCATCGGAGTGGAGACCACCGCCGAGGCGGTCGGGCGGTATTACGGCGCCCGCTCGGGCACAGGCCTTCTCGACGGCTGGCTCGTGCACTCGACCGACAGCGCCGAGGTGCCGGGCGTCGAGGTCCGATCCGTTCCCCTGCTCATGACCGACACCGACGCGACGGCCGAGATGGCCCGCGCCGCCCTCGACCTCGCCGGAGTGACCCTGTGATGCCGGATGCCCTCGCCGCCCCCGCAGTGCGCGACCACGCGCCGGGCGGCCCGATCGAGATCCTGCCCGTCGCCGGGCTTCCCGAATTCCGGCCCGGCGACGACCTGGCCGCAGCCGTCGCGCAGGCCGCGCCGTGGCTGGCCGACGGGGACGTCCTCGTCGTCACCAGCAAGGTGGTCTCGAAGGTCGAGGGACGGATCGTCGCCGCGCCCACCGATCCCGACGCCCGCGACGCGCTCCGCCGGCGCCTGGTGAACGAGGAAGCGGTGCGCGTGCTGGCACGCAAGGGCCGCACCCTCATCACCGAGAACAAGCTCGGCATCGTGCAGGCAGCCTCCGGCATCGACGGATCCAACGTCGACA
The DNA here is from genome assembly GCF_053345925.1 of Rhodococcus sp. C26F. Lineage (NCBI taxonomy): Bacteria > Bacillati > Actinomycetota > Actinomycetes > Mycobacteriales > Nocardiaceae > Rhodococcus > Rhodococcus sp. C26F. The sequence continues at coordinate 212,220 of NZ_JBKFBA010000003.1, read as the reverse complement.
GCGCCGAACTCGCGCTGCTGCCCGAGAACCCCGATGCGAGCGCAGCGGCGCTCCGCGAACGGATCGGTGCGCTGCTCGGCGTCCGGGTCGCCGTGGTGGTCACCGACACCATGGGCCGCGCCTGGCGCAACGGCCAGACCGACGCCGCGATCGGCTCGTCCGGGCTTCCAGTCCTGCACGGCTACGCCGGCTCCCACGACTCGCAGGGCAACGAACTGCAGGTGACGTCCGTGGCGGTCGCCGACGAGATCGCCGCCGCAGGCGATCTGGTCAAGGGCAAGCTCGGCGGTGTGCCCGTCGCCGTGGTACGCGGACTCGGCCTGCCCGACGACGGATCCACCGCCCGCGCCCTGATCCGCAGCGGCGAGGACGACCTGTTCTGGCTCGGCACCGAGGAGGCTCTCGAACGCGGTCGGCGCGAGGCACTGCTGCTGCGCCGGTCGGTGCGGCAGTTCGCTTCCGAGCCCGTCGATCCCGAGGATCTGCGCGAGGCGGTCGCCGAGGCCCTCACCGCACCCGCACCTCATCACACCCGCCCGGTCCGGTTCGTGTGGGTGCGCACCGAGCAGGTGCGCCGCCGGCTCCTCGACCGCATGCGCGACAGGTGGGCCGAGGATCTCCACGGCGACGGACTCGACCCGGTGGCCGTCGAACGCCGGATCTCCCGCGGCGCGATCCTCTACGACGCACCCGAGGTGATCGTCCCCTTCTGGGTGCCCGACGGCGCACACCACTATCCGGATGCCCGTCGCACCGCGGCCGAGGCGACGATGTTCACCGTCGCCGCCGGCGCCGCGGTGCAGGGTCTGCTCGTGTCCCTGGCCACCCGCGGGCTCGGCAGCTGCTGGATCGGTTCGACGATCTTCGCTCCCGAGGTGGTCCGCGAGGAACTCGGTCTTCCTGCCGAGTGGTCGCCGCTCGGGGCCGTCGCCGTCGGTTACCCGCTCACCGAACCGGAACCGCGCGAACCCGCGGACCCGGGCGACGCCCTCGTGGAGCTGTAGTCGTGTCGGCGCGTTCCCTGCACGCCTCGGCGATCGACCGGCTCACCGCCTGGCGCACCGACTCGGAGGACGCCGAATCGCTGCGGCACACGATGCTGGCGTTCCTCGATTCGGCGCCCGACGGGTGCCTGCGCGAACACGTGCCCGGGCACATCACGGCGTCGTCGATCGTGCTCGATGCCGACCACCGCAACGTGTTGCTCACCCTGCATCCGCGGGTGGGGCGGTGGATCCAGCTCGGTGGGCACTGCGAGCCGTCGGACGAGACGGTCGTCGACGCGGCCCTGCGCGAGGCCACCGAGGAATCCGGCATCGCCGATCTGGTGATCGATCCGGAACTGCTGTCGGCGCACACGCATCCGATCACGTGCTCCCTCGGCGTGCCCACCCGTCACCTCGACCTGCGGTTCCTGGTGACCGCACCCGTGGGCGCCCGGCCGGTGCGCAGCGACGAATCCACCGACCTGCAGTGGTGGCCCGTCGACGCGCTCCCGCCGGAGGCCGAGCACGAGACGATCGCGCACATGGTCCGGCTCGCCGCGGCCCGACGGGCCTGAAGCGACCACGCTCGTCCCGGCGGGTTGCCGGGACGAGCGTGAGGTCGGAACCGGGCCGTGAGGTCAGAACCGGACAGGGCCGAGTTCGGGGTATTTCGGGGTGATGCCGTCGCCGGAGGACACCCCGCGCAGCCGCCGGCCCATCCAGGGGACGAGGAACTCGCGCATCCATGCGCGGTCCGCGGCGCGTTCCTGGGCCCGTGTGAGGACGGGTGCCTCGTCGAACTCCACCGGTCCGAGACCGTGTGCGACGCCCAGCAGATCGAGCACGCGGATCGCCATGTTGTGGTGGCCGGCCGCGGACATGTGCAGCCGGTCGAAGTCCCACATCCGCAGATCGCGGTACTCGTCGAACCGCCAGAAGTCGACGATTGTCGCCCCGTGCCGGTCGGCGATCGCCCGGACGAGTTCGTTGTACACGGCCCAGCGGCCGCGCAGCATCCCGAAGACCGGTGCCCAGCTGCCGTCGTAGGCCGTCCACATCAGGATGCGGGCGCCGGTCGCGGCGAGCTTGCCGATCGCCTCGTCGTACTCGGCCGCAAGCGCGTCGAGGTCGAGCTTCGGACGCATGAGGTTGTTGCCGCCGGCATAGATCGTCACGAGATCGGGCCGCATCGCCACGGCAGTCTCGAGCTGCTCGTCGATGATCGGTCGCAGCAACCGGCCCCGGATGGCGAGGTTCGCGTACGCGAAGTTCTCCGAGTGCCGCGCCAGCTCACCGGCGACGAGATCGGCCCAGCCGCGCAGCCCGTTGGGACGCGCCGGATCCGGGTCGCCGACCCCCTCGGTGAACGAATCACCGAGGGCCACATACCGTTCGAAGCTCACTTCGTCCTCTCGACTCAGACGTCGGTACTGAAGCGGATGCCGCCGTCGGGGATCTTCACCCCGGGCCACACCCGCGCACCGCGCAGCAGTTCGCACCGGGCGCCGATGTCGGCGCCGTCGCCGATCACGCCGTCGCGGATCAGGGCGCGCGGACCGACCCGCACACCGAAACCGATGATGGTCCGCTCGATCACCGCACCGGCCTCGACCCGTGCGCCGTCGAAGATCACCGCGCCGTCCAGGCGGGCGCCGGCACCGATCTCCGCGCCGCGGCCGACGACCGTGCCGCCGATCAGCAGTGCGCCGGGGGCGACGGAGGCACCCGGATGAACGAGCGACTCGCCGCGCTGCGGCGGAAGCGCCGGCGACGGAGCGATACCGCGGACCAGATCGGCCGAGCCGCGGACGAAATCCTCCGGGGTGCCCATGTCGCGCCAGTAGGCGGCGTCGACGTGGCCGTAGACCTTCTTGCCCTCGGTCAGCAGCGCCGGGAACACCTCGCGCTCCACCGAGACCGGGCGGCCCTCGGGGATCTGCTCGATGATCTTGCGGCGGAAGACGTAGCAACCGGCGTTGATCTGATCGGTCGGCGGATCCTGGGTCTTCTCGAGGAAGGCGGTCACCCGGCCGTCCTCGTCGGTCGGCACACATCCGAAGGCACGCGGATCGCTCACCCGCACCAGGTGCAGGGTCACGTCCGCCTCGGTGCGCACGTGCGTGTCGAGCACGGCGCCGAGATCGGTGCCACCGAGCACGTCGCCGTTGAAGACCATGACGTTGTCGGCGCGCAGCTTCGGCAGCACGTTGCGGATACCACCGCCGGTGCCGAGCGGCTCGGTCTCGGTGACGTACTCGATCTCGAGGCCGAAGTCGGACCCGTCGGCGAAGTACTCCTCGAAGACCTCGGCCTTGAACGAGGTGCCGAGCACGACGTGCTTGATGCCCGCCTCACGGATCCGCGCGAGCAGGTGGGTGAGGAAGGGCACCCCCGCGGTGGGCAGCATCGGCTTGGGTGCCGACAGCGTCAACGGCCGTAGCCGCGTGCCCTGTCCGCCGACCAGAATCACCGCATCGGTGTGCGGTGCCGAATCACTCGTCATCGTCTCCCCTGTTCACTGTCGTGCCGACCGGAATGTTCTGGTCGGTCCTCCCGTTCCGACGCTCCCGCACGGCCGCCGCGACCGCCACTCGCGATCGCACCGCGAGCCCGGCCCGCAACGCCCACCGCAGCGGTGCCTGCCACCCGTGGGGGTGACGGTCCGCCTGGAAGCGGTAGGCACTCTCGTGATGTGCCGGAAGCATCAGTTCGGGGTGCCGTCCGGCCGCGTGGCCCTTGGCGTGCGTGACCACCGCGGACGGCACGTACACGTTGAGCCAGCCCGCTCGTCCGAGCCGGTCGCCCAGGTCCACGTCCTCCATGTACATGAAGTATCGCGAATCGAAGCCGTCGATCGAATCGAAGGCCGCTCGCCGCAGCAGCAGGCACGATCCGGACAGCCAGCCCACGGGGCGTTCGCTGATCTCCTCGTTCTCCTGCCGGTAGCGACGCGTCCACGGATTGGCCGGCCAGACGGTGCCGAGCAGCGCGTGACCGGCACCGGAGGCGAGGGTGGGGACGGTGCGCGCCGAGGGGTAGACGCTTCCGTCAGGTTCGTGGATCAGCGGCCCGAGCGAGCCGGCGCGCGGCCAGCGACGCGCCGCGTCGAGCATCTCGTCGAGCGAACCGGGATGCCACCGGACGTCCGGGTTCGCGACGACGACGAACTCCGCAGACGGGTCGACCTCGGCGACCGCGCGGTTGATCGCGCCGCCGTAACCGATGTTCCCGCCGGTCCGGAGCAGTCGCACGTTCTCGTGTGCCGCCTCGGCGGCCTCGGGAGCACCGTCGGTCGAACCGTTGTCGGCCAGGATCACCTGCGTCGGCAGAACGGTCGCGGAGGTGAGCGAGGTGAGAAAGTTCTCGAGGTGCTCTCCGGGCGAGTAGGTCACCGTCACCACGGCCAGCGTCGATTCCACGCCGGTCACCTTAGCGACCTCGACGGTGTGCGACACCTCACGGGCCGCTTCGTCGGATGTCATCGTGCAGGCGGCACGACTCCGTCACCGGCGATCGCCTCGTGCAGTGCCTCCCGCCACGGACGGAAGGGTGTCAGGCCGGCGCCGATCCACGCGCTGTCGTCGAGCACCGAGTAGGCGGGCCGGGGCGCGGGGCGGACGAACTCGTCGCTGCTGCACGGGTGCACCCGCTCCGGATCGGCGCCGATCTCCTCGAAGACCGCCCGGGCGAGGTCGAACCACGTCGCTTCCCCGGCGTTGGTCGCGTGCAGGATCCCACCGGGGATGCCGTCGGCGCGGGAGGCGAGTTCGAGCAGGCCGTCCGCCAGGTCGCGGGCATAGGTGGGGCAACCACGCTGGTCGTCGACGACGCGCAGGGTCTCGCGTTCGCCCTCGAGTCGCCGCATGGTCGCGACGAAATCGTTGCCGTCACCCGTGTACACCCAGGCGGTGCGCACGACGTGCGCGGTGGGCAGCGCCTCGAGCACCGCTCGTTCACCTGCGAGTTTGGTGCGGCCGTAGGCCGTGCGCGGGCCGGTCGGCGCGTCCACCCGGTAGGGCTCGGTCGCGTCGCCGGCGAAGACGTAGTCGGTGGAGACATGGACGAGACGAGCACCTTTGTCGGCACAGACGGCGGCCAACACGCCCGGGCCCGTGCCGTTCACCACAGCGGCCCGGTCCTCGTCGGTCTCGGCCGCGTCGACGGCGGTGTACGCGGCGGCGTTGATCACCACGGATCCCGGTTCGACCGCGGCGGCCACGGCCTGCGGATCGGTGATGTCCACCTCGGACGATCCGACACCGCGGATCGGCATCCCCGCCGCGGTGCCGCGGTGCGCGAGATGACGGCCGAGCTGGCCACGGGCTCCGGTGACGAGAACGCTACGCACTCGGAGAAGTCTGGCACGCCGGAGTGGTGCGCGCCGGGCGAGCGTCCCCACCAGTAGCCTTCAACCGAGAGCTACATACACAGACCCCGTACCACCCACAGGAGGAGTACCAGGTGCCGCCAGAGCCGCGTCGCCGCACCGGCCGACGTCCCGACCCCACGGGACGTCGCACCCGCGCGGGCGATCCGACAGCTGCCGACGGCAGGTACGGGTCGGATCCCGGTCCCCGGCAGTCCCGGCGTTCCGCCCGTCGCGAGCCGCCCTCGCGCAGCCCCGGAGCACCGGCGGAGGCGCGGGTGTACAGCGGCAGGCCGTGGCAGATCGCCGTCGCGATCGCGGCGTGCCTCGTGCTGGTCGTCACCGGTGTGGCGTGGCGCAGCGTGGACGCGCTGCAGTCGTCGCTGGCCTCGGTCCGCGGCCTGGCCCTCGGCGACGGCGAGGACGGCGCCGTCGACATCCTGCTGGTGGGCACGGACAGCCGCACCGACGCGCACGGCAATCCCCTCTCCCAGCGCGAGCTCGACGCGTTGCGCGCGGGTGAGGAAGTGGCGAACAACACCGACACGATCATCCTGATCCGCGTGCCGAACGACGGCCGGTCTGCCACCGCGATGTCGATCCCCCGCGACACCTACGTCGAGGTGCCCGAGATCGGGATGTCGAAGATCAACGCGGCCTACGGCGCCACGAAGGCGAACCGGCGTGCCGAGCTCGTCGAAGCGGACGCCGACGCGACCGAGGCCGAACTCGAGAAGGAATCGACCCAGGCGGGCCGGGAGGCGCTCATCGAGTCGGTCGCCGACCTGACGGGGGTGACGGTGGACCACTACGCCGAGGTCGGACTCCTCGGCTTCGTGCTGCTCACCGACGCCGTCGGCGGTGTCGACGTGTGCCTGAACGCACCGGTCGACGAGCCGCTGTCGGGTGCCCGTTTCGATGCCGGTGAGCAGACCCTGCAGGGTTCGGACGCACTGAGCTTCGTCCGCCAGCGTCACGACCTGCCGCGCGGCGATCTCGACCGGATCGTGCGGCAGCAGGTGTTCATGGCGTCGCTGGCACAGAAGGTCCTCAGCGCCAAGACGTTGTCCAACCCGTCGAAGGTGAGTCAGCTGACCGCCGCGGTGCAGCGCTCGGTGGTGCTCGACTCCGATTGGGACATCATGGCGCTCGCGACCCAGCTGCAGGGCCTCGCCGGTGGCGACGTGACCTTCTCGACGATCCCGGTGCAGGACATCAACGCGATGACCGACTACGGCGAGTCGGTCGTGCAGGTCGATCCGGACGAGGTGCGCTCCTTCGTCGCCGAGCTGATCGGCCGCGAGCCGGACGGCAGCGAGACCACCTCGACCCCGGTGCCCGCCCCCGACATCGACGCGTCGACCGTCACGGTCGACGTCGCGAACGCCGGATCAGTGTCCGGCCTGGCATCCCAGGTCTCCGCGGTCCTGTCCGAGAAGGGCTACGTCGAAGGTGAGGTGGGCAACTACACCGGTTCCGGGGTGGGCACGTCGACGGTCTTCGGTGCCGACGAGGACTCCGACGAGACCCGCGCGGTGGCCGCGGCGCTCGGTGGTCTCGCCACCGAGTCCGATCCCTCGCTCCCGGCCGGCACCGTGCGGGTCGTGCTCGCCGGCGACTACACCGGCCCCGGCTCGTCGTCGTACTCCGGTTCGTCCATCGCCGCATCCGCCTCCGACATCGGCGTGAGCCCCGCCGGTGGCACCGCCACTCCGGCTCCCGCCGCACCGCCCATCGACGCGGGCTCCGACGGCCCGCGCTGCGTGAACTGACAGCCGAGAAGAAGGACATCGTGACCACCCTGACCGACGCACTGCTCGACCCGATCCTCGCCGAAGATCCGGCGGGTCCGCGGATCACCTGGTACGACGACGCGACCGGCGCGCGGATCGAACTGTCGGCGCTCACCCTCGCCAACTGGGCCGCCAAGACGGCCAACATGATCCGCGATCAGTTCGGCGTTCTTCCCGGCGGTCGCGTCGCGGTGCTGCTGCCGGCCCACTGGCAGAGCGCAGCGGTGCTGCTCGGTGCGTGGTGGGCCGGCGCCGAGGTGGTGCTCGAGGCCGACCCCGATGCCGATCTCGCTCTCGTCACCCCCGACCGGCTGGACGAGGTCGACACGGTCGCCGAGGTCGCGGCGTTGTCGCTCGACGCCTTCGGTGCACCCGTGCGCGACCTGCCGCCCGGGATCACGGACTATGCGACGGACGTGCGGATTCACGGCGACCAGTTCCGATCCTCCGGTGCGGGCGACGCGGTGCTCACCGGACGCTCGCAGTCGGACGTGCTCACCGCCGCCACCGAGGCGGCGTCGGCGGCGGGTATCGGCAGCAGCGACCGCGTGTTGTCGTCCCGGTCCTGGTCGCAGCCCGACGATCTCGTCGCCGGACTGCTCGCGGTGCTCGCGGCCCGGGCGTCGCTGGTGCAGGTGAGCAATCCCGACCCGGAGGTCACCGAACGCCGCGTCGCGAGCGAGAAGATCACGGTTCGTCTGGACGGGTGATCCCGCGCTCCGCGCGGTAGCCGCCATCGGCGAGTCCCGCCTCGATCTCGAACCTGTTGCGGGACCCCGGGTTGCGGAGTTCCTCCCACAGATAGCGCACCGCGAAGCCGATGCCGTAACGGGCCCACTGGTCCGCGTGCACGGATTCGTGGCGCAGCAGCGCGCGCGACGGTGGCCTACGGGTGAGGAAGACATCGCCGACGGTGGTGCCGCCGCGCGCGAAGCCACCGCGCATACCGCTGCAGACGAACAAGCCGAACTCGTCGTCGAAGGACACCGAGCCGCCCCAGGCCCTGCCCCACACCGTCGCGAGCGCGGTGACGAACCGCACCGACGGGACCCCGCGCGACACGCGTATCGCCCTGGCACGCTTCCGGTCCCGTCCCGACACGGCTCGAGCCTACGCCGACTCGATCGGTCCGATCCTCTGCCGACTTCGTCGGCCCGATTCTCGGCCGGTCGTCTCGAACCGCCGATTCGACGACGAACGCGCCCGAGCCGTGGAAGGACTCGAGCGCGTTCCGGTCGACCGGGAGCACCGTCGGGCGGAGGACCGACCGTCACCCCGCCATCGCCGCGACCGGCGACACCCGGCTCGCGCGCTGGGCGGGGACGAGCGAGGCGACGACGCCCGCGACACCGCCCACCAGGACAATCGCCGCGAGCTGCCACCACGGCACCGAACCGAGTGCGATGTGGCCCGGGCCGATCACCGAGGCCGTGCCGGCCGCCCCGAGCAGCAGGCCGAGCACCACGCCGAGCAGCGACGCCACGCCGGCCATGATCGACGCCTCCCGCACGAGCAGACTCCGCACACCGGCCCGCGAGAGACCCACCGAGCGCAGCATCGCGGTCTCCCGTCGCCGCTCGAGCACGGACAACGCCATCGTGTTGCCCACGCCGATCAGGGCGATCACCACGGCCACGGACAGCAGCCCGCCGACGATCAGCAGCATCGTGTCGAGGATCTTCTCGAGCATCTGCCGCATCTGTACCGCACCGACCACCTCGCTGCCCGGAACCTCGGCCGCGGCGACCCGAGACAGGTCGTCGGAAACGGCGACGAGGTCCTCGTCCGACATTCCCCGATCGAGTTTCAGCCACACGGTGTCCGCCGTGACGGGGCCGGCGACGGCGGTCAGGTCGCTCCACTCGATCATGTCGGGCATCCCCGGCTCGGTCGTGGCGACGGTCAGCTCGCGGGTGCCCACCGGGCCACCGACGGTGACGACGGCTCCGTCGTCCACGCCCACCGACCTCGCCAGGGAGCGTTCGAGCACGATCGTCCCGGCCTCGGGCAGGCGCACGTCGGTCCGGACGGTCGAGGCCATCGCCGCGGGATCGACGCCGAGGACCGACGCCTCCGTGCCGCCGATCGTGAGGTCGACCGTCGCGAGCTCGGCGCCGCTGCTCACCCGGTCGACCGCCGTCAGCCGCTCGGTCACCTCCGGTGCGAGCCCGTCACGTTCGGGCGCGGTCACGGCCATGTCGACGGGGAACTGCTCGTCGATCACGTCCGGCGCCCCGGCCTCGAGCGTGCCGATCCCCACGACGAGGGTCGAGGTCAACGTCACGCCGATGAACAGCGCGGTGGCCGTCGACGCGGTGCGGCGCGGATTGCGCCGGGCGTTGCCGGCGGCGAGCACCGCGAGCGGACCACCGGCACGGGCGAACACGTCCCCCACCGCACCGACCGCGGCGGGCACGAGACGGCGGGAGGCGAGCACCACACCGACGAACAGCAGCAGTCCACCCGGGCACGCGACGAGCACGTTCGCCATGACGACCCCGAGACCGAGCAGGGCCGTGCCCCCGACGATCGCCAGCGCGGCACAGATGCGGCGCACCCACGAATCGCGCACCGGTTCGGGGCGGGTCTCGAGGGGCTGCAGGGCCGCGAGCGCCCGCACGCGGGTCGCCGCCCGCGCGGCACCGTTCGCGGCGACCACCGTCATGCCCGTTCCCACGATCAGACCCGCGATCACCGTGGTGGTCGTCACCGAGACCGACGTGAGCGGGATCGGGGCGTCCACGGCCCGCGCCACGGCCACCACGGCCGCGGCGAGTCCGGACCCGCCGAGCACGCCGAGGACGGCCGCGACGAGGCCGACGACGAACGCCTCGCCGCGGACACTGCGGCGGACCTGGGCGGACGTCACACCCACGCAGCGCATCAGGGCCAGTTCGCGGGTGCGCGCGGCGAGCAGGACGGAGAAGGTGTTGGCGATGACCAGGCCGGCCACGACCACCGAGATCGCCGCGAAGCACAACAGGACGTTGCGCAGCAGGGCGACGTCCCCGACGTAGTCGTCGGCGACCGCCGTGGCGCGATCGGCACCCGGCACGACGTCGACGCCCGGCACCGGCGCGAGTGCCGCTCGCACGGCGTCGGCGTCACCGGCTGCACGGACCTCCCAGTCCGTCGTGTCCCCGGACCACGACCGCACCTGCGCGGCGTCGCCGAAGACCGATCCCGGGCTCAGGGCGAGCGGTGATCCGTCGAGATCGACGACACCGACGACCTCCACGGTGGTCGGGGGGACGGAACCCGTCGGGCCGGCGACGGTGATCTCGTCACCGATCGCCCGGCCGGACGACGAGCCGACGGCGACCTCACCCGGGTTCGACGGCCAGCGGCCGTCCCCGAGCTGCTGCCACCGCAGGGCGCCCTCGGGTGCGATGCTCGTCGCGGTGCCGTTCGAGGACGACCCGTCGGCGCCGATCAGCCGGACGGGACCGCTGACGTCGAGCGCCGCCGCCTCGACGCCCGGTGTCGTGGCGACCAGCGTGAGCACCTCGTCGGGTGCGACGGTGGAGTCGGCGGGAAGAGCGACGGCCGCGACCCCCTCGTACCGGGCCGCCGTGGATTTCGAGACCGACGCACTCACCGTGTCGCCGAGCACGAGGGTGGTGACGACGAACGCGACCGCGACGAAGACCGCCAGCACGGACGCGGCGTACCGCCCCCGATGGGCGCGGGCCTGGGCCAGGACGAGATGCCTCATCGGACCGGCACCACCGTTCGGGAGGTGCGCAGGTCGCGCATCGCATCGATCACCGAATCCGCTGTGGGTTGCGCGATCTCACCGGCGAGCCGGCCGTCGGCGAGCAGCACCACCCGATCGGAGTAGGAGGCCGCGACCGGATCGTGCGTCACCATCACCACGGTCTGACCGGTCTCCCGCACGCTCGACCGGAGCATCGAGAGCACCTCCCCGCCGGACTGCGAGTCGAGGTTTCCGGTGGGTTCGTCGGCGAAGATCACGTCGGGCTGCGGCAGGAGCGCCCGCGCGACGGCGACGCGTTGCTGCTGACCGCCGGACATCTCGTGGGGAAGGTGGTCGAGCCGGTCGGTCAGACCGAGCCGGCCGGTCACCTCGTCGAACCACTCGGGCGTCGGGCGCGAGCCGGCCAGCCGCATCGGCAGCAGGATGTTGTCGCGGGCGGTGAGCACGGGCAGCAGATTGAACGCTTGGAAGACGAATCCGATGCGGTCGCGGCGCAGTTCGGTGAGCACCGCATCGGGGGCGGTGCTGATCTCGACGTCGGCGCGGCGGCCGTCACCGTGGAGGATCACGCGCCCGGAATCGACACCGTCGAGACCGGCGAGGGCGTGCATGAGCGTCGACTTGCCGGATCCGGACGGTCCCATGATCGCGGTGAAGCGTCCCCGCTCGAAGGCGACGGACACCCCGTCGAGGGCACGCACCTCGGCGTCGCCGCGCCCGTAGACGCGGGCGACCCCCCGGGCCGAACATGCCGGTACGAAAGAGCTGATCGAAGTCATGCTTCGACGCTAGAAACGATGCGGCGCACGCACATCGACCCGCGAGTCGATCTTCGCCGCCCCGGTGTCCTACCCCGGGAGGACCGGTCGTCTCCGGGATGGCACCACGGTCCTACTCCCCCGAGCCGAGCAGATCGTCGGGATGCACGAGACCGGCGCGGAAGGCGAACAGCACCGCCTGCACGCGGTCGCGCGATCCCGTCTTCGCCAGCACCCGGCCCACGTGGGTCTTGACGGTCGTCTCGGAGAGCACGAACCGCTCGGCGATCTCCCCGTTGGTCAGGCCGTGCGCCATCGCGACGAGCACCTCGAGTTCGCGCGGGGTCAGATCCTCGGGCACCGCGACCGGCACCGCGCGCCGCTCCGCACCGTCGAGCAACGGCGAGACGTGGTGCAGCAGTGAGCGGGTCGCGCGCGGGGCCATCACGGCGTCACCGCGGTGCACCGTCCGTACCGCGGCCAGCAGGTCCTCGGGCGGCGCGTCCTTGAGCAGGAAGCCGCTCGCACCGGCGGCGATCGCCTGGACGACGTAGTCGTCGTTGTCGAAGGTTGTGAGCACCACGACCTTCGGCGCGTCGGCCGAGCGCAGCAACGACCGCGTCGCCGAGATCCCGTCGACCCGCGGCATCTGCACGTCCATCAGCACGACGTCGGCGCGGACCCGTTCGAGTTCGGCGACGGCGGCCTCGCCGTCGGACGCCTCGACGACGACCTCGATGTCCGGCTGCGATTCGAGCACCATGCGGAAACCGGCGCGCACGAGCTGCTGGTCGTCGACGAGCCCGACACGGATGGTCGTGTCGGATCGGGTGTCGCGGGCGGGTTCGGTCACGGACGCCACCCTAGGGGGAGACCGCCGGTGCGGGCAGTTCGGCACGGACCCGGTAGCCGCCACCGTCCCTCGGACCGGCCGCCGCGCGACCGCCGTGCAGCCGGGCCCGCTCCTCGATACCGGTCAGCCCCTGCCCACCCGGGCGGGCCTCGACGAGCGCCGCCGCTCCCCTGCCGTCGTCGACGATCTCGACGACGAGCGTGTCGGGCCGCCAGTCGAGACGGACGTGGGTGCGGGCGCGGGGACCCGCGTGCTTGAGGACGTTGGTGAGCGATTCCTGCACGATCCGGTAAACCGACAGCCCCAGTCCCTCGGGCACCTCGCGGCTCTGCCCGTCGACCGAGAACTCGACCTCGAGCCCGCTCGTGCGCATCTGCTCGACGAGCGCCGGCACGTCGCCGACGCCTGGTGTGGTGGTGAATTCGCGCGGCGTGTCCTCACGGAGCACCGACAGCAACCCGCGCATGTCGGTCAACGCGCGACGCCCGGTCTCGGCGATGGTGGTCAACGCCCCCGCGGCCGCCTCCGGGTTCGTCGCGGCGGCGTAGCGACCACCGTCGGCCTGCGCGATGATCGCCGTGAGCGAGTGCGCGACGATGTCGTGCATCTCCCGGGCGATGCGGGTGCGCTCCTGGGTGGCGGCCAGTTCGGCCTCCTTGAGACGTTCGAGTTCGAGCAACCGGTTGCGCTCGGTGAGCGAATCCATCTCGCGCAACCGCAACCCGCGGACCCGGCCGAACGCCCACACACCGGCGAGGAAGACCGCGACGAAGGTGGCCGTCACGAACGCTTCGAGCGCGGTGCGGCCGTCGTAGCCGAAATAGCGCACCCCGGCGAGTGCGCCCCCCACCACCGCGACGGGCAGCGCGGTGTTGGCGGCCCACCGCGGAGCGTAGGCGGCGAGCGCGTACACCGCGATCGGCACCGCGATCGCCGAGATCGGCAGGACCTCCGGCAGGACGAGCAGGTGCGCGTAGGCGGCGAGCGCGACGAGCGAACCCGCCACCACCGGGCGGGTCCTGCGCCAGGCCAGCGGCAGCGTGAGCGCGAGGGTGACGAACAGACCCGCCACCGATCGCGCGTCCGCCACGTGCAGGGCGACCCCGAACAGGGCGAGCACCGCGGCCAACGCCCCGTCGATCACTCCGGTGTGCCCGCGGGCCCACCGGTTCCAGCGTTCGAGCAGTGGGGTCGTCTGCACGGCGACGCTCCGTCAGCCGAGCAGCTTCTGCCGCAGCGCCTCGTCCTTCTCGAGCACCATCTGCTCGAGACCCGCCTGGAACTTCTCCATCTGCTCGCGCAGCGCCGGATCGGAGGCACCGAGGATGCGCGCGGCGAGCAGACCCGCGTTGCGGGCGCCGCCGATCGAGACGGTGGCGACGGGGACACCGGCGGGCATCTGCACGATCGACAGGAGCGAGTCCATACCGTCGAGGTACTTCAGCGGCACCGGAACACCGATCACCGGCAGCGGGGTCGCCGAGGCGACCATGCCGGGCAGGTGGGCGGCGCCGCCGGCGCCCGCGATGATGACCTTGATCCCGCGACCGGCGGCGTCCTTGGCGTAGTCGAGCATCCGCTGCGGCGTGCGGTGCGCCGAGACGACACCCACCTCGAAGCGGATCCCGAACTCGACCAGCGCCTCGGCCGCGGCCTGCATGGTCGGCCAGTCCGAGTCGCTGCCCATGATCAGGCCGACCTGTGCACCCTGTGCCACGTCACTCACCGCTTTCTCCCGTGTGTTCGTTCCAACCGTCGGTCCACACCGCGTGCGAGAGCCAGTGCGCCGCGCGTTCCGCGCGTTCGCGCACGGCGGCGACGTACTCGGGATCGTCGATCGACCCGGACGGCGCGCCGAGCACGTTGACGTGGCCGATCTTGCGGTCCTTGCGCTCACCCTTGCCGTAGAGGTGCACGTGCACGTCGGGCATCCGGGCGAACAGGTGGTGCAGTCGCTCGTCCATGCTCATCGCCGGCGCCTCGGGCGCGCCGAGCACGTTCGCCATCACCGTCACCGGCGCGATCGGGCTCGTGTCGCCGAGCGGGTAGTCGAGCACGGCGCGCAGGTGCTGTTCGAACTGGCCGGTGCGGGCACCGTCCATGCCCCAGTGACCGGAGTTGTGCGGACGCATCGCCAGTTCGTTGACGATCAGCTCACCGGAGCGCGTCTCGAACAGCTCGACCGCCATGACACCGACGACGCCGAGCTCACCGGCGATGCGCAGCGCGAGCTGCTCGGCGGCGGTGGCGACGTCCTCGGGCAGGTTCGGGGCGGGTGCGATGACGACGGCGCACTGGCCGTCGCGCTGGACGGTCTCGACGACCGGCCACGACGCGCCCTGGCCGAACGGGGACCGCGCGACCATCGCCGACAGCTCGCGCGTCCACTCGACCTTCTCCTCGGCGAGGAGCGGGACACCGGCAGCGAGCTGGTCGGCGACGACCCGCTCGAGTTCGGCGTGGTCGTCGAGAATCCACACGCCGCGGCCGTCGTAGCCACCGCGTGCGGCCTTGAGCACGTACGGATCGCCGAGCGCGTCGAGGGCGGCGCGGGCATCCTCGACGGAGGTGATCTCCGCGAACTTCGGCATCGGTGCGCCGAGCTCACCGAGCCGCTTGCGCATCGCGATCTTGTCCTGGGCGTAGATCAGGGCCTGCGGGGGCGGCAGCACCGCGACGCCTTCGCGCTGCAGGACCTCGAGATGTTCGGTCGGAACACCCTCGTGGTCGAAGGTCAGCGCGTGCGCGCCGGTCGCGGCGCGGCGGAGGGCGTCGAGGTCGTCATGGCTGCCGAGCACCACATTCGGGCTGACCTGCGCGGCGGGTTCGTCGGCGCTCCCGGCGAGGACGCGGAGCGTCTGGCCGAGCGCGATCGCCGCCTGATGGGTCATCCGCGCGAGCTGTCCACCACCGATCATCGTGACGACCGGCATGCCCGTCGTCAGGGTGCGGGGCGTATCGGATCTGGGGGACGATTCAGGTCTGCCTGTCACGGCTGTCCATGGTGTCACAGCATGTCGTGACGTCGTTCCGCTGCTCCCCCGCCGAGCGTCGAGGGACCTCCCACCGGCCCGCGCAGCGGTGTGGGAATGCCGACATGTGCGGTCGGGTTTCGGAAATTCACCTCTTCGTTTCGTACACTTCTCCAAGTGACAATCGTCGATGAAGCGTTGAGCAGAGTTCCCCAGCCTTTCCGGGGGCTGTTGCTCCGGCATCGCGAATTGATCAAATTCGCCATCGTCGGCGGCACCACCTTCGTGATCGACTCGGCGATCTTCTACACGCTCAAGCTCACAGTTCTGTCCGAGAAGCCGGTGACCGCCAAGATCATCGCCGGTGTCGTCGCGGTGATCTGCTCGTACATCCTCAACCGCGAATGGTCCTTCCGTAATCGCGGCGGTCGCGAGCGCGCCCACGAGGCGTTCCTGTTCTTCTTCGTCAGCGGTATCGGCGTCGTGCTCTCGTTCATCCCGCTGTGGATCTCGAGTTACGTCTTCGACCTGCGCGTACCCGAGGTGAGCCTCGCGACGGAGAACATCGCCGACTTCGTCAGCGCGTACATCATCGGCAACCTGCTGCAGATGATCTTCCGCTTCTACTGCTTCAAGAAGTTCGTATTTCCGGAGGAGATGGTCCCGGACGCTCCCCTGGGCGAGCCCAGCGAGCAGCTCGACCGCTCTTGACGGGAAGAAGGTCTAGCGGGGTTCGCGCGTGCCGGTCGGCGTATAGGTGTCCCGATCGCGGGGCGCGCCGAGGAACAGCGCGAACAGTGCCGGCCGGCGTCGCTGCAGTTCGAGGCGACCGCCGTCGGCCTCCGCGAGGGCACGTGCGAGCGCCAGTCCCACCCCGGTCGACCCGCCGCCGGAGAAGCCGCGGTCGAAGACGTACGGCGCGACCTCGTCGCTGACGCCCTCACCCTCGTCGGCCACCTCGACACACACCGTGACGTCGCCGCGGGTCGCGACCTGCCGCACCGAGACCGTGCACGTGCCTCCTCCGTGCACGAGCGCGTTGTCGACCAGCACCGCCACCGCCTCACGCAACCGCGAACCGGTCACCGCCGCCCGCAACGACGGATCGCCGCGCAACACCAGTTCCCGTCCCGCCTCCTCGTAGGGACCGCGCCAGTCGGCGACGACACCGGTGAGTTCGCCGACCACCGAGACGTCGGTGCGCTGGTCGGCACTGCTGTCGCG
Organism: Rhodococcus sp. C26F; assembly: GCF_053345925.1. Lineage (NCBI taxonomy): Bacteria > Bacillati > Actinomycetota > Actinomycetes > Mycobacteriales > Nocardiaceae > Rhodococcus > Rhodococcus sp. C26F. The sequence goes on along the minus strand of NZ_JBKFBA010000003.1, from coordinate 195,550 downwards.
GGACTGGCGCACGAGACCGTCGATCGCGGTGGTCAGCCGGTCCACCTGCGCCATGGCCGCCTCGGCCTCCTCCACCACGGCAGGATCCTCGTGGGTGGACAGCTCGTCGAGCCGCAGCCGGATCGCGGTCATCCGGGAGCGGAGCTGGTGCGAGACGTCGCCGACGAGCGCGTGCTCGCGCTGCAGGCGGTGCGAAATCTCGACGGCGGCCGAATCCAGCACGTCGGAGACGCGATCGAGTTCGGGGATACCGTGCCGCCGGGCCACCGGGCGGAAGTCGCCCTCGGCGAGACGGGCCGCCCGGTTCGCCACGTCGCGCAGCGGGTCGGCGAGTCTTCGGGCGGTCGCCACCGCGACCAGCGCCCCGGCCGCGACGGACAGCAGCACCAGCAGGCTCACCGCGGCGAGCACCTGCTGCTGCAGAGTCCGCATGCTCTCCGAGGGCACCTCGATGAGAAGCGAGCCGGACGTCCCCATCGACAACGACTCGACGATCGACGCCCCGAGCACCGGCGTGCCGATGTCCAGCCGCGCCGCGACGTTCTCGGGTGTCGGGTAGACCACGACGGCCCGCCCGTCGGTGGGGACGAGCAGACGCAGGGAACTCGTGTCGAGACCACCGACGACGAATCCGTCGGTGCCCTCCTGGGCGATGATCTCGTCGGCCATGCGTTCGAGCCGGTTCTGCAGGTCGCGGCGGGCGGTGTCCTCGACGAACAGGAACGCCGTGTAGGCCAGCGGAATGCCGAGCAACAGCGCGACGAGCAGCACGGTCGCCAGGACGGCGTTGAGGATGCGGCTGCGCACGCCGGAGACGCTAGTCGGTGTTCAGCCGGAAACCGACACCGCGCACCGTGGCGATGCGACGTTCCCCGGCCGGCCCCTCGTCGCCGATCTTGCGGCGCAACCACGACATGTGCATGTCGAGCGTCTTCGAACCGCGCAGGTCGGCGTCGCCCCACACCTCCTCGAGGATCGCGTCGCGGGAGACGACCTGTCCCGCGTGCTCGAGCAGCACACGCAGGAGCTCGTACTCCTTGTTGGCGAGCGTCACCTCGGAGCCGTCCACGAGGACACGGCGCGCGGCACGTTCGAGCCGGATCCCGGCGACGTCCACGATGTCGTCGTTCTCCGGGCCGCCGCGCCGGCGCAACAGCGCGCGCACACGCGCCATGAGCTCGGCGAGACGGAACGGTTTGCCGACGTAGTCGTCGGCGCCGGCATCGAGACCGACGACGAAGTCGACCTCGTCGGTGCGGGCGGTGAGCATGAGCACGGCCAGATCGGAGCGGCTCGCCCGGATCTGGCGACACACTTCGAGTCCGTCCATCCCGGGTAGACCGAGGTCGAGGATGAGCAGTTCGAACCTGCCCGACAGTGCCTGTTCGAGCGCGGCCGGACCGTTGTCCTCGACGGTCACGTCGTACCCTTCGCGTCCCAGCGCGCGGGACAGCGGTGCAGCGATTGCGTCGTCGTCTTCGGCGAGTAGAACGGCAGTCACCACGCCAGCCTACGGATCGGGGTTCGCTTTGTCGGGATTACCGGCGGGTCGTGTCGGCGCACCTGCGACTCGCGTCGGCGCACCTGCGACTCGCGGTCACCACGCCTTGCGGTGCTCGTGCCCGTGCTCGTCGCGCCGGTAGCGGGTGGTGTGACGGTCGTCGGGGCGCTGGTCCTGCGCGTCGAAGGCCTGCCGGTAGAGCAGGGCGTGCACCTGCTGGACGTCGGGGATGTCGTCGAACTCGATGGGATCGTCGGCGGCGGAGACCACGACGAGCGTGCCGGTCCGGAGCATCCGGTCGACGAGGCCGTGCCGGAACTGGACGTTGCTGATCCGGCCCATCGGGATGTCGATACCCGTGTGGGTGAGCACACCGGTGCGGACGAGGACGCGCCGGTCGGTGACGATGAAGTGCGTGGTGAGCCACCCGACGAAGGGAGGGACGCACCGCCAGCCGACGAGGCCGATCCACGCCGCGGCCACGGCGAGGCCACACCAGGTCGCGGCGGCACCGTCGAGCCGGGCCTGGACGAGTCCCAGCAGGAAACCGGCGACCATCGTCGACACGAGGAAGGTGGCCGTCGGCAGTACGAGAGACTTCCAGTGCGGATGCCGGTGCAGCAGCAACTCTTCCTCGGGTGCGAGGGCGTCCTCCGGGTATCCCATACCGCCCACGATGGCATATGTCGGTCTTGTACCGATGCGAGCGGTCGCAGGGTGCTCAGACCGGTCGCAGATGTGTGATGTCGCCCGCAGCGACCGCCACGGACTCTCCCCCGCCGTCGGGGCGGATCACGATCCGGCCCTGGTCGTCGACGTCGGTCGCGACGCCGTGCAGTTCGGTGTCGCCGGGCAGGATCGCACGGACGCGCTGCCCGACCGTGCTGCATCGTTCGCGGTAGGCCGCGGCGAGTTCGGTGGTGTCCCATCCCGCGCGGGCCCACGCCCGGATCCGCTCGCCGAAGCCGGCGAGCAGCGCCTGCGCGAGCGGCGTGCGATCGAGTTCGGTGGCGTCCTCGAGCAGCAGCGAGGTGGCGGTGGGGACGGGCAGTTCGTCGCGTCCGAGGGTGGCGTTGATGCCGATGCCCGCGACGACCGTGGGCACCGGCGAGGTGGCCGCGACCTCCACGAGGATCCCGGCGAGCTTGCGTCCGTCGACAAGGACGTCGTTGGGCCACTTCAGTTGTGCCGCAACGCCGGTCACGGATCGCACGGCGTCGACGGCGGCGATGCCGCACAACAGCGGGAGCCAGCCGAGGTTCTGCAGCGGGCACTCGGGCAGCCGCAGCAGGACCGACACGATGACCTGCGCGCCGGGCACACCGTTCCAGGTGCGCGAGTGGCGACCGCGGCCGCCGTGCTGGAACTCGGCGAGCAGCACGCGACGGTCGTCGCCGGTCGCGGCGACGGCGAGCAGATCCGCGTTCGTCGAGGCCGTGTCGGCGACGACGTCGAGACGTGTGTAGAAACCTTCGCGCTCGACGCCGACGAGGGCATCGCGCAACGCCGCCTCGTCGAGCGGTGTGCGGAGGGCGAGGAGATCGGTCGTGGGCAGGTCGGATGCCATGTACACAGCCTAAAGTGGGCCTTCGCTACCTACCCGCCGGTAGGTCCGGAGCGGTGGTCCGGCCTTCGGGACCTCGATGCAGCGGCCTTGTATGACGATCGCTAAGCTGACTGGCCATGACCACTGTCCAGGAGCCGTCCGCGCCCGAGGCGGCGAGTACGCCCGATATCCACACCACCGCCGGCAAGCTGGCCGACCTGCGCAACCGTCAAGCACAGGCCAAGGTCCCGGTCGGTGAGGCCGCAGTCGAGAAGGTTCACGCCAAGGGCAAGCTGACCGCTCGCGAGCGCATCCAGGCGCTCCTCGACGAAGGATCGTTCGTCGAGCTCGACGCCCTCGCTCGCCACCGCAGCACCAACTTCGGCCTGGCCGACAACCGTCCGCTCGGCGACGGCGTCGTCACCGGCTACGGCACGATCGACGGCCGCGACGTCTGCGTCTTCTCGCAGGACGCCACCGTCTTCGGCGGCAGCCTCGGCGAGGTCTACGGCGAGAAGATCGTCAAGGTCATGGACCTGGCCCTCAAGACCGGCCGTCCGCTGATCGGCATCAACGAAGGCGCCGGCGCGCGCATCCAGGAGGGTGTCGTCTCCCTCGGCCTCTACGGTGAGATCTTCCACCGCAACGTGCAGGCCTCCGGTGTCATCCCGCAGATCTCGCTGATCATGGGCCCCGCGGCCGGTGGTCACGTCTACTCCCCCGCTCTCACCGACTTCGTCGTGATGGTCGACCAGACCAGCCAGATGTTCGTCACCGGCCCCGACGTCATCAAGACCGTCACCGGCGAGGACGTCACGATGGAGGACCTCGGCGGCGCCCACACCCACATGGTCAAGTCGGGTGTCGCGCACTACGTCGCCGACGGCGAGCAGGACGCCCTGGACTACGTCAAGGACCTGCTGTCCTACCTGCCGAGCAACAACCAGGCCGCTGCACCGCGCCTCGCGCCGAGCGACCCGATCGAGGGTGCGATCGAGGACTCCCTCACCGCCGAGGACATCGAGCTCGACACGCTCATCCCGGATTCGCCGAACCAGCCGTACGACATGCACGAGGTCATCCGTCGCCTGCTCGACGACGACGAGTTCCTCGAGGTCCAGGCCGAGCGCGCGAAGAACATCATCGTCGGCTTCGGGCGCGTCGACGGCCGCAGCGTCGGCATCGTCGCCAACCAGCCCACGCAGTTCGCCGGCTGCCTCGACATCGACGCGTCCGAGAAGGCCGCGCGCTTCGTCCGCACCTGCGACGCGTTCAACGTGCCGATCATCACGCTCGTCGACGTTCCCGGCTTCCTGCCCGGCACCGAGCAGGAGTACAACGGCATCATCCGCCGCGGCGCCAAGCTGCTCTACGCCTACGGCGAGGCGACCGTCGGCAAGATCACGGTCATCACCCGCAAGGCCTACGGCGGCGCGTACGACGTCATGGGTTCCAAGCACATGGGTGCCGACGTCAACCTCGCATGGCCCACCGCGCAGATCGCCGTCATGGGTGCCTCCGGCGCCGTCGGCTTCGTCTACCGCAAGCGCCTGCTCGAGGCCGCCAAGAACGGTCAGGACGTCGACGCGCTGCGCCTCGAGCTGCAGAACGAGTACGAGGACACCCTGGTGAACCCGTACGTCGCCGCCGAGCGCGGTTACGTCGACGCGGTGATCCCGCCGTCGCACACGCGCGGTCAGATCGTCTCCGCGCTGCGCCTGCTCGAGCGGAAGATGGTTTCGCTCCCGCCGAAGAAGCATGGAAACATTCCGCTGTGACGCTCGGCGGCAGG
>NZ_JBKFBA010000003.1:77052-190695 GCF_053345925.1 Rhodococcus sp. C26F | reverse complement strand
CGGTCCTGCCGCGACCGTACGGCGTAGCACGTCGCCCACGACGTGCGATGAACCCGAGAGAGGGATCGACATGACAGCGACCCGGTGGGCATCCGATGCCCGTGTGGACGCGTACCCGGGGGGTGCCCTGTGACAGCGACGGCAGAGGACAAGATCATCACCGAGTTCGAGGTCGAAGAGCAGTCGCCCGCGGTCGAGGCCACGGCCGCCGACGACGCGACCGAAGCCGCCCAGGAGAGCACCGCGGTCGCCGAGACCGCGGCCGCCATCCGCATCGTCAAGGGCAACCCCGCCGACGAGGAGATCGCGGCTCTCGTCGCCGTGCTCGCCGCTGCCGCTGCGTCGGCGGGCGACGAGGTGGTCGACACCCGGCCGCCCGAGACCTGGGGCGATCCGACGCGGATGCACCGGCAGTGGGCGCCGTTCTCGCCGTATTCGTACCCGAACCGCGGCTGACATGCCCCGGCTCGTTCTGGCCTCGGCTTCACCCGCCCGCCTCGCGGTTCTCCACGCGGCGGGCGTGAAGCCGTTGGTGCAGGTGTCGGAGGTCGACGAGGACGCACTCATCGCGTCCCTCGACCCCGGCACGCCGCCGGCGCAGGTGGTCACCGAGCTGGCCCGCGCCAAGGCCACCGACATCCTGCCCGTCCTGCGTGAGCAGAAGCTCCGCGACGCCGTCGTCATCGGCTGCGACTCGATGCTGCTGATCGACGGCGCTCTGCAGGGCAAGCCCGGCACCGTCGAGGCGGCCCACGAGCGCTGGCGGGCGATGGCCGGCCGCAGCGGCGAGCTGCTCACCGGTCATGCCGTGCTCCGTATCCGCGACGACGAGGTCGTCGCGGAGGCCGCCGACCACAGCGGCACCGTGGTGCACTTCGGCACCCCCACGGACGAGGAGCTCGAGGCGTATCTCGACAGCGGTGAGCCGCTCGAGGTGGCCGGGGCCTTCACGCTCGACGGTCACGGGGGCTGGTTCGTCGAGGGCATCGAAGGCGATCCGTCGTCGGTGATCGGCATCGGGCTCCCGCTGGTGCGGCGCCTCCTCGCCGAGGTCGGCATCTCCGTCGCACGGTTGTGGGCCGAGAACGCCGCGATCCCCGTCGAGGCGCTCGAGAACTGAGCCGTACCCGGCACTATCGGGCCGTGCCGCCGTACAGGGTCTTCTGCAACGAGCCCACCATCGCCTCGGCCTTGGTCTTCGCACGTTCGGCATCCACGCCGTGGAACATCTCGTCTACGGTCCCGCACCACAACTGCAACCACCGCTCGAACCGGGCGGGGGTCAGTCCGTGGTGTCCGTGCAGCGCCCGGTGCACCGGCACGAACGCTCCGCGATAGCGGGTGGTGCGGAAGAGGATCTGCTCCCAGAAGTCGCCGACCACCACCAGATGGTCGTCGAGTCCGATTACGGCGAGGACGTCGAAGGCCGGCGCGAGCACGGGATCGTCGAGGGCCCGTTCGTAGAACCGCCGGACCAGCAGGTCGATGTGCTCCCGCGATGCGAGCTCGACCGGGGCCGGCCGGTCGCCGTGGGCGTCACTGCGGGTCACGTCCCGTCACGGTACCGCCTAGAATCGACGGCGCACCTGCCACCACAGCCTCAGGAGCCCATGTGCCCGTCGCACCCGATAGCAACCCTTCGTTCGCGGTATACGCCGATCCCAACCGTCTCGTGTCGACGGAGTGGTTGTCCGCTCATCTCGGCCATCCCGAAGTGAAGGTCGTAGAGTCCGACGAGGACGTCCTGCTCTACGACGTGGGGCACATCCCCGGTGCGGTGAAGATCGACTGGCATCTCGATCTCAACGACCCCGTCACCCGCGACTACATCGACGGCGAGCAGTTCGCCGCGCTCATGGATCGCAAGGGCATCCGCCGCACCGACACCGTGATCATCTACGGCGACAAGTCCAACTGGTGGGCCGCCTACGCACTGTGGGTCTTCACCCTCTTCGGCCACGAGGACGTCCGCCTGCTCGACGGTGGACGCGACGCGTGGATCTCCGAGAACCGCGACACCACCCTCGACATCCCCATCGCCACGACGAGCGGTTACCCGGTCGTCGAGCGCAACGACGCGCTGATCCGCGCGTTCAAGGACGATGTCCTCGCGCACCTGGGCAAGGGCCCCCTGGTCGACGTGCGGTCGCCGCAGGAGTACACCGGCGAGCGCACCCACATGCCCGACTACCCGGAGGAAGGCGCCCTGCGCGGTGGCCACATCCCCACCGCGGTGTCGATCCCGTGGGCGAAGGCAGCGGCGCCGGACGGCCGGTTCCGTGCGCGGCCCGAACTCGAGGAGATCTACGGCGACATCGACCAGGACGCCGACGTGATCGCCTACTGCCGGATCGGCGAGCGCTCGAGCCACACCTGGTTCGTGCTCACCTACCTGCTCGGGTACTCGAACGTGCGCAACTACGACGGTTCGTGGACCGAGTGGGGCAACGCCGTCCGCGTGCCCATCGTCAAGGGCGACGAGCCCGGAGAAGTGCCGGTCGCATGAGCATTCCCGCCCCGCTCGCCGAGATCGTCGACGACTTCGCCGCCGTCGAGGGTCAGGACAAGCTGCAGTTGCTGCTGGAGTTCAGTCGCGAACTCCCGCCCCTTCCCGCGGAGCTGGAGGAGGCGGCGATGGAACCGGTGCCCGAGTGCCAGTCGCCGCTGTTCCTGTCCGTCGACGCGGCCGACCGGTCGCGGGTGAAGCTCCACTTCAGCGCACCCGCCGAAGCGCCGACCACCCGCGGATTCGCATCGATCCTGCAGCAGGGACTCGACGGTCTCAGCGCACAGGAGATCCTCGACGTGCCCGACGACTTCTATGCCTCGCTCGGTCTCGCCGAGGCGGTCAGCCCGCTGCGGCTGCGAGGGATGAGCGCGATGCTCACGCGCATCAAGCGGCATCTCCGAACCTGACGCGGTCATGGAGTTCACCGAGCTCGCCGACTACCGGATCCCCCCGGGCGTTCTCACCGAATGGCTGCCGTGTGCGGCCGAGGACGACTGGCGCGAGGACCCTCGTCCCGCCTCGTACATCCACGAGGCGCATCTGAGGCGTACCTCGGGGGTCCGGTACGGCGGGGGCCGCGACTCCTGGCTCGGCACGGCCTTCGAGGTCCCCGGGACGCTCGACACCGAGCGGTTCCGGCGGGCCCTGCAGCGCTGGATCGATCGGCACGAACCGCTGCGCAGCCACGCGCACCTCGACGAGGAACAGAGCGGCGGCGGTCTGGTGCGGCGCACCGCTCCCCCGGGCCGGGTGTCGGTGCGACCCATCCGGCACGATCCCGCCGATCCCGACACCATCCACGAGCACCTGCTCGGTCTGTTCGACGACTACACGACCCCGCACCTGTGGCCGTCCTACGTCTTCGCGACGCTCGAGCGGACACCGGACGGGGATCCCGACGGCGCAGAAAGCGCGAAGGACACCGACGAGCGGTTCACGGTCTTCTTCGGCGCCGACCACTCCATCATCGACGGGTACTCGGTGGTGCTCGTGGCGCACGAGATCTCGGCGCTCTACGAGGAGGAGCGCACCGGTCGCGCCGCCGACCTGTTCCCGGTGGGCAGCTACATCGACTTCGGCGCCGCCGAACGCGACGAGTCCGCGCATCTCGACGACGACGACGAGGCCGTGCAGATCTGGCGGCGGACCCTCACCGAATGCGGCGGCGAACCGCCCGCCTTCCCCCTCCCGATCGGGGCGCGACCCGCGCACGCCACACCCCAGCAACGACTGTCGGAACGCTGGTTCGACGACGACGAGGCGAGCGCCTTCTCCGCATGCTGCCGACGCGCCGGGACGGGATTCTTCGCCGGCGTGCTGGCGTGCTTCGGCCGGGCGACGGCCGAACTCACCGGTGCGGATCGGTTCCGGACCGTCGCGCCCGCGCACACCCGCGCCGGGCCGATCTGGGCGGGTTCGCTCGGATGGTTCGTCGGCCTGCGTCCGATCGATCTGAAGCTCACGGACACAACGGATTTCGAGACCCTGGCGATGCGGGCCGGCGACGAACTGCACCGCACCCGCGCGAGCGCACGAGTGCCGTTCGTACGGGTGGGCGAACTCCTCGGCGTGCCCATCCGTCCACGTTTCGTCGTCTCGTACATGGACGTGCGGTTCGTGCCGATGGCCGCCCAGTGGCCCGAATGGAACGCTCAGGCGCTGCGCAGCCGCAGCTTCACCCACGACGTCTACGTCTGGATCAACCGCACGCCCGAGGGTGTGAACATGTCGGCGCGATTTCCCGACAATACGGTCGCGGGCGAGAACGTCCCGAGCCTTCTGACGCGCACCCGCGAACTGATGCACGAGGTCGCGGTGGGTGGACCGTGGATCGCACGGTCGGAAACGGCGGCAGTCCCACCTACCGGTGAGTAGCATTGTGCGCTCGAACGGCCGCCGTAATGTATATGGGCATCCGGTTACATCGTCGATCCGAATGGCGCTTAGACTGCCCGTCGACGGAAATAACCTAACGATCGATCAACAGGAGGCTCCGTGCCCAGTCATGCCAGCGCGCAGATCACGAAGGTGCTCGTCGCGAACCGCGGCGAAATCGCTGTGCGGGTCATCCGAGCCGCCAAGGACGCGGGCTACGGCAGTGTCGCCGTCTACGCCGAACCGGACGCAGACGCACAGTTCGTGAAGCTCGCCGACGAGGCGTTCGCACTGGGCGGCACCACCTCGGCCGAGTCCTACCTGGTGTTCGACAAGATCCTCGACGCCGCGGCCAAGTCCGGCGCCGACGCCATCCACCCCGGCTACGGCTTCCTCTCCGAGAACGCCGACTTCGCCCAGGCCGTGATCGACGCCGGCCTCATCTGGATCGGCCCCTCGCCGCAGTCCATCCGCGACCTCGGCGACAAGGTCACCGCCCGCCACATCGCCGAGCGCGCCAAGGCTCCGATGGCGGCCGGCACCAAGGACCCGGTCAAGAACGCCGAGGAGGTCGTCGAGTTCGCCGAGAAGTACGGCGTGCCGGTCGCGATCAAGGCCGCTTTCGGCGGTGGTGGACGCGGCATGAAGGTCGCGCAGACCATCGAGGAGATCGCCGAGCTGTTCGAGTCGGCCACCCGTGAGGCCGTCGCTGCCTTCGGTCGCGGCGAGTGCTTCGTCGAGCAGTACCTCGACAAGGCCCGCCACGTCGAGGCCCAGGTCATCGCCGACCAGCACGGCAACGTCATCGTCGCCGGCACCCGCGACTGCTCGCTGCAGCGCCGCTTCCAGAAGCTCGTCGAGGAGGCCCCCGCGCCGTTCCTGACCGACGAGCAGCGCAAGCGCATCCACGACTCCGCCAAGGCCATCTGCCGCGAGGCCGGTTACTACGGCGCCGGCACGGTCGAGTACCTCGTGCAGGGCGACACCGTCTCCTTCCTCGAGGTCAACACCCGCCTGCAGGTCGAGCACCCGGTCACCGAGGAGACCGCCGGCATCGACCTCGTGCGTCAGCAGTTCCGCATCGCCAACGGCGAGAAGCTCGAGCTCACCGAGGACCCGACCCCGCGCGGCCACTCCTTCGAGTTCCGCATCAACGGGGAGGACGCCGGTCGCGGCTTCCTCCCCGCTCCCGGCCCGATCACCGTCTACAAGGAGCCCACGGGCCCCGGCGTGCGTGTCGACTCGGGTGTCGTCGCCGGCGACGTCATCGGCGGCCAGTTCGACTCGATGCTCGCCAAGCTGATCGTCACCGGTGAGACCCGCGAGCAGGCGCTGCAGCGTGCTGCCCGCGCGCTGGCCGAGTTCGAGGTCGAGGGCCTGGCCACGGTCATCCCGTTCCACCGCCACATCGTCGAGAACCCGGCGTTCGTGGGCGACGGCGAGAAGTTCGACGTCTACACCAAGTGGATCGAGAACGAGTGGGAGAACACCATCGAGCCGTACACCGGTGGTGCCCCGATCGAGGACGAGGACGAGGCCCTGCCGCGTCAGACCGTCGTCGTCGAGGTCGGCGGACGTCGCGTCGAGGTGTCGCTGCCCGGCCAGTTCTCGCTCGGCGGTAACGGCGGCGGTGCCGGCGCGATCCGCAAGAAGCCGAAGCCCCGCAAGCGCGGTGGCGGCGGCGCGGGCAAGGCGTCGGGCGACGCGGTGACCGCACCCATGCAGGGCACGGTCGTCAAGGTCGCGGTCGCCGAGGGCCAGGAGGTCGCCGAGGGCGAGCTCATCGCCGTGCTCGAGGCCATGAAGATGGAGAACCCGGTCAACGCCCACAAGGCGGGCGTCGTCACCGGCCTGGCGGTCGAGCCGGGCGCCGCGGTCACCCAGGGCACCGTGCTCACCGAGATCAAGTAGGACGCCGCTCGAGCGACGCTCGAGTACACGGCAGATCCCCGACGGTCCCCCGCNCGATGCGGGGGGACCTCGCCGTATCGGGTTCCTGGCGGCCGGTTCATCCGCGCGAAAAACCACTAGCCTGGAGTCATGGCCGACCGCCCCGACATTCGCATCGGCACCGCCGAGCGTGAAGAAGCCGTAGCGCTGCTCGGCGAGCACTTCGCCGCGGGCCGTCTCAGCCTCGCGGAGTTCGACGAGCGGGTCGCACTCGCCACGCAGGCGACGGTGCGCGGCGACCTGATCCCCCTGTTCGCCGACCTGCCCTCGGCGCCGGTCGCGATGGCCACCACCGGGCCACGCGATCTGGCGGAACAGCTGCTCACGCTGGTTCCGTTCATCCTGGTCGCGCTGCTCGTGATCGTCGTCTTCCGGCACCCGATTACGCTGCTCATCGCCTTCGGTGTGCTGTTCGTCGCGGGTCGCCGGGCCTACCGGCTCCTCGGCGAGGGCCGCGGGCCGTCCTGACCTCGCGGTACCCGGCCGCGTCCTCCTGCTGTTGCAGAGATCCTGTAGCGGATATCACAGCTCTTCGAGAGGTGCCCGTGGCTGTTGCCGGTCCGACGGCACAGGTTAGTGTGGCCGGCATGCCCGAACACCCCGACATCCGGATCGGCAACGCAGAACGCAGTGACGCTCTCGACCTGCTCGGCGAGCACTTCGCGCTCGGCCGGCTGACGCTGTCGGAGTTCGACGAACGCAGCGCGAAGGCGTCGGCCGCGACGACGCGGGGTGATCTCCAGGTGCTGTTCACCGACCTGCCCGCCCACGTCACCGAGCTGCCCACCACGACCCGCGACGACCTCCCGGTGATCGCCCCGAAGAAGGATCCCGAGCGCTGGCGCGAGGTCGTGATGGGGCTGACCCCGCTCGTCGCGCTCGTGTTGTTCTTCACGTTCGACACGTGGTTGTTCTTCCTGCTGATCCCCGCCGTGGGCATCGTCCTGTTCGCCGGTCGCGACCGGGACGGGCACAGCACCGACGACAGGGGCGCCGACAGTCGCCGGGACGAGAAGAAGAACGCCTGAACCGTGCCGTCCACGCTCCTCCGGCACCGTGCTCTGCCGCTGATCGTCGCGGTCGTCGTCATCACCGCGATGCTGCTCTCCCCCGGCGGCACGGTGCCGAGCGGCCCGCCGCACGCCGACAAGGTCACACACGCACTGATGTTCCTGGCCCTCGCGCTCTGCTCCCGCTACGCACGGATCTCCCCCGTCGTCACGGTGGTGTGGCTGGGCCTCTACGGCGTGCTGACGGAGATCCTCCAGGCCACCGTCGCTGTCCGGCGTTCCGGCTCGTTCTGGGACTGGTGCGCCGATCTCGTCGGCGTTGCGATCGGCCTCGCCGTCGCGGCCGTCGTCGGCTCACGTTCTCGCGCGCGGTCGAGGCCGTGAGCCGGACCCCGGGTCAGGTCAGGCGGTCACGTTCGGGTCGACGAGCCGGGTCCGCAGGGCCTGCAGGGTGTCGTCGTCGAGACCGAGTCCGGCAGCGAAGTACTGCTCGATGGTTCCGTAGCGCGACAGAGCCTCGTCTATCGCCACCTCGAGGTACTCGCAGCGCACACCGAGCAGGGGTGTGATCAGTTCCGGATCGCCGCCGAGCGATGCGAACCGGGCGAAGAAGTCGTCGAAATGCGGGAGCAGTTCGTCGTTCGTGCGCAGGTAGTCGGCGAACACGGCGTCCTGGTCGGCGCCGGCGAACATGAGCAGCGAGGCCGCCGCCCAGCCGGTGCGGTCCTTGCCGGCACTGCAGTGCACGAGCGCCGGGATCTCGCCGTGCGCGACGGTGCTCGCCAGGGTCCGGTACGACGCCACGGCACTCGGCAGCGTGACGAACTCGCGGTAGCTCTGCCGCAGGTACTCGACGGCACGACCGTCCCCGAGCGTCTGGGCCACCAGCTCCGGGTTGGACACGAGTTCCGGCAGCGCAGCCGCGATCGATCCACTCTGCCGGTCGGCGAGGACGTCGAGCCCGAGGTGCCGGGCACCGTCGGGGACGCGATCGGGACGGCGCTGCTGTTCCTCGAGCGTGCGCAGGTCGAAGACCGTCGCGATGCTCAGGGCGTCGAGGGTCTCGACGTCGGTGTCGGTCAGACGGCTGAGGTCCGTCGAGCGGAAGACCACTCCGGTACGGACCACGCCGCCGAACGAACTCCGGCAACCGCCGATGTCCCTCAGGTTGACCAGCGACGGAATCGCGAAGGATTCGCCGCCGGTTACGGTCTCGTCCAGTGCATCGGCCATGTCCGACAAGCTACCGCCGTCCGGCCGCGAACAGGTGGACCCACCCCCTCATTCGTACTGCGAGGTCACCCTGTCGAGCGCGTCGACGGCCTCGTCGAGCTCGTGGGTGGTGACGACGAGCGGCGGCCGGAAGCGGATGCCGCGCGTACCCGTCCCGATCACGAGGACGTGTTCGTCGCGGTACAGCCGTCGCAGCACCTCGTCGCGGATCTCCGGAGTCGGGAGGTCGACCGCGCACATCAGTCCGCGTCCGCGCGGCTCGGTGACGCCCGGTCGTCGCGCGGCGAGCTGCTGCAACCCCGACAGCAGGTGCGCCCCACTCAACCGGGCACGGTCGATCAGCCGGTCGTGCTCGACGACCTCGAGGATGCGGCGGGCCCGCACCATGTCGGTGAGGTTGCCGCCCCACGTCGAGTTGATCCGCGAGCTCACGGCGAACACGTTGTCGGGCACCTCGTCGATGCGTTCGCCGGCCATGATCCCGCACACCTGCGTCTTCTTGCCGAAGGCGACGATGTCGGGGGTGACGCCGAGCTGCTGGTAGGCCCACGCGGTGCCGGTCGTGCCGGCGCCGGTCTGCACCTCGTCGAAGATCAGCAGGGCGTCGTTCTCGCGGCACAACTGCGCGATCGCCCGGAAGAACTCGGGACGGAAGTGGTGGTCGCCGCCTTCGCCCTGGATCGGTTCGGCGATGAAGCACGCGATGTCGTGGGGACGTTCGGCGAAGGCTCGGCGGGCCTGCTCGAGGGCCTTCTCCTCGGCCACGGCGACGTCGCGTCCGTCGGCGAGATAGGGCGCGTCGATCCGCGGCCAGTCGAACTTGGGGAACCGGTCGGTCTTGACCGGATCGGTGTTGGTCAGCGACAGCGTGTATCCGGTGCGGCCGTGGAAGGCCTCGGTCAGGTGCAGCACCGATCCGCCCAGGTGGGCGGGCAGACCGCGGGATTCGTTGAGACGGCTCTTCCAGTCGAACGCGACCTTGAGCGCGTTCTCCACGGCGAGCCCGCCGCCGTCGACGAAGAACAGGTGCGGGAGCGCCGGGTCGCCGAGGACGCGCACGAAGGTCTCGACGAAACGCGCCATGGGCACGGTGTAGATGTCGGAGTTGCTGGGCTTGTTCGCCGCGACGGCGGCGAGTTCGTGCGCTGCCTCCGGATCGGTCAGCGCAGGATGATTCATTCCGAGCGTGGACGACGCGAAGAACCCGAACATGTCGAGCCACATGGTTCCGTCCCGGGCGTCGACGAGGCGTACTCCACGGGAACGGTCGAGATCGAGGACGAGGTCGAAACCGTCGGCGAGCATGTGCCGGCCGAGGATGCTGTGTACCCGGTCGGGGGCGAGGTTCTCGGCACCGTCCGGGTTTCGGAATGCAGTGCTCATGACCCCACCGTACGCGAGAATCAACGGGACAAACCCGGTATCACAGCAACACTTACGGCGCAGGGGCCTATCGTTCGTAAAATGTTTGCATAACGACGGTACTGCGGGTGGCGACGTTCGCGGTCGCCCGGATCTCCTGCAGCAACCGCTCGAGAGCGCGAGGAGACTCGACACGCACGAGGAGGATGTAGCTTTCGTCGCCCGCCACCGAGTGACACGATTCGATCGCGGAGATGTGCCGGAGGCGGGCCGGTGCGTCGTCGGGTTGCGACGGGTCGAGAGGGGTGATCGCCACGAACGCCGACAACATCAGCCCGAGCGCTTCGGGATCGACGCGCGCACTGTATCCGCGGATCACGTTGCGCGCCTCGAGTCGGCGCACCCGCGACTGCACGGCCGAGACGGACAATCCTGCCTTCTCGGCGAGCGCCGCGAGCGTCGCGCGACCGTCGGCGACCAGTTCGCGCAGCAGCATCCGATCGATGTCGTCCAGCGACTCCTTCGACGAGTCGTTTCTCGAGGATTCGGGCACCAGCGCAGGGTATCCGAGCAGTAAAGGAGCTCACCGATGAATGCGACCACCGATCTCGCCGATCGCGCGGCGACCGCTCTGAGGCAGTGCGGTGTCGGCGCCCTGCCCGACGACGGGGCGCTCGCGGTGACCAGCCCGATCGACGGCATCGTGATCGGGCACCTCCCGGTCCACTCGGCCGCCGAGGTCGACGCGACGATCACGGCGGCGGCACAGGCCTTCGAACAATGGCGTGACGTCCCCGCTCCGGTGCGCGGCCGCGTGGTGCGGCGGCTCGGCGAACTTCTCGTCGAACACAAGTCGCATCTCGCCGAACTCGTCACCCTCGAGGCCGGGAAGATCCCGTCGGAGGCCGCGGGCGAGGTGCAGGAGATGATCGACGTCTGCGAGTTCGCCGTCGGTGTGTCGCGGCAGCTGTATGGGCGGACGATGCCGTCCGAGCGTCCCGGGCACCGGCTCATGGAGATCTGGCATCCGCTCGGTGTGGTGGGCGTGATCTCCGCATTCAACTTCCCCGTGGCGGTGTGGTCGTGGAACACCGCGATCGCGCTGGTGTGCGGCGATCCGGTGGTGTGGAAGCCGTCGGAGACCACCCCGCTCACCGCGCTCGCCTGCGACGCGCTGCTGCGCCGCGCCGCCACTGAGGTGGGCGCCCCCGAAGGGCTCCACCATCTTCTCCTCGGCGACCACACGGTGGGTGAAGCGCTCGTCGACGACCCCCGTATCGCGCTGGTGAGTGCGACCGGCTCCAGCCGGATGGGGCGGATCGTCGGGCCGCGCGTCGCGGCCCGGTTCGGCCGGAGCCTGCTCGAACTCGGCGGCAACAACGCGGCGATCGTCGCTCCGTCCGCCGATCAGGATCTCGCCGTCCGGGGCGTCGTGTTCGCGGCCGCCGGAACGGCGGGCCAGCGCTGCACCACCTTGCGCCGCCTGATCGTGCACCGGTCGATCGCCGACGAGTTCGTCGAGCGCATCGCGAAGGCGTACTCGCGTCTGCGGGTGGGGAATCCGCTGGACGAGGGTGTCCTCGTGGGTCCGCTCATCTCCGAACGGTCCTACGAGGCGATGACCGCGGCGCTCGACCGCGCGCAGACCGACGGGGGCACGCTCGTCGTCGGCGGCGACCGAGTGGAGGTCGCCGGTGGTGGCGTGTACGTCTCCCCCGCGCTGGTCCGGATGCCGGCGCAGACCGAGGTGGTGTGCGAGGAGACCTTCGCCCCGATCCTGTACGTCCTCGACTACGACGACCTCGACGAGGCGATCGCCTTGCACAACGGTGTACCACAGGGCCTGTCGTCGGCGATATTCACGCTCGACCAGCGCGAGGCGGAACTGTTCCTCGCCCGATCGGACTGCGGCATCGCCAACGTCAACATCGGCACCTCGGGTGCCGAGATCGGTGGCGCGTTCGGTGGGGAGAAGCACACCGGTGGCGGGCGCGAATCCGGATCGGATGCGTGGAAGGCATACATGCGGCGGGCGACGAACACCGTCAACTACTCGACGGAGCTGCCGCTCGCCCAGGGGGTCGAGTTCGGCTGATCCCGAACTCGGGGGTCCGGGCGGCTAATGGTTGCGCAGTGCGTCGATGAGTTCGTCCTTCTTCATGTCGGAGTAACCGGTCATGCCCAGTTCCTTCGCACGCTTCTTCAGGTCGTCGACCGTCCAGTCGTCGTAGGAGCCGGACTTGCCGCCCTTCTTCCCGACCTGCGACTTGCCCTCGTTCGCAGCCGCGTTGGAGATCCGGGCCGCCTTCTCCTTCGAGGCGCCGTCCTCGCGGAGCTCCTCGTACATCTTCTCGTTCTTGATCGACGGATTCGGCATCGTCTTCTCCTTCCGTGGTCCCTCCGCACGGGTACCCGACGACACTGCGCCCAATCAGAGGATATGTGGTCTGCACCACATCCTGTGGTAGACCTTGGGCATGTATCCAGGGAACTTCGTCGCCACTACGCCCGACAAACCCGCGATCATCCGCCCCGCCACCGGGGAGTCGCTGACCTATCGCGAACTCGACGAACGCTCGATCCGGCTGGCGAAGTACCTGAAGTCCCTCGGCCTCGAGCGCGGCGATCACATCGCCCTGATCTCGAACAACGACCTGCGGGTCATGGAGGTCTACTGGGCAGCGCTGCGCTCGGGCCTCTACATCACCGTCGTCAACTGGCACCTGACCCCGGCCGAGGCCGCCTACATCGTCGACGACTGCGGCGCGAAGGCTCTCATCGTGTCGGCGCAGGCCGTCGGTGCGGTCGACCTGTCCCCCGGCGCGTATCCCGGCGTCACCCACCGGTTGGCGTTCGGCGAGTCGCTGGAGGGCTTCGAGGAGTACGACGCCGCGCTCGCCGGTTTCGACGCGACACCGCTCGACGACCAGCCCCGGGGCCAGGACATGCTGTACTCGTCGGGCACCACGGGCCGGCCCAAGGGCATCAAGCCGAAGCTTCCGGACGGGCAGGTCCAGGACATCCCCGACCCGTACACCGCGGTCTTCGCCCCGATGTACGGATTCGACGACAGCACCGTCTACCTGTGCCCCGCACCGCTGTACCACGCTGCGCCGCTGCGTTTCTGCGGCACGATCCAGTCGGTCGGCGGCACCGTGATCCTCATGGACCGCTTCGATCCCGAGGAGGCGCTCGCGCTCATCGACCGCTACTCGGTCACGGCGAGCCAGTGGGTGCCGACGATGTTCGTCCGGATGCTCAAGCTCCCCGAGGAGATCCGCGCGAAGTACGACGTGTCGAGCATGAAGGTCGCGATCCACGCCGCGGCGCCGTGCCCTCCCGAGATCAAGCGGGCGATGATCGAGTGGTGGGGGCCGGTGATCAACGAGTACTACGCCTCCACCGAGGGCGCCGGCGCGACGTTCATCGACTCCTCAAAGGCCCTCGCGCATCCCGGCTCGGTGGGCCGCGACGGTGCCCTGGGCACCGTCCACATCTGCGACGACCAGGGGCAGGAACTGCCCACCGGCTCGATCGGCACGGTGTGGTGGGAACGCGACGAGCGTCCGTTCGAGTACCACAACGACCCGGTGAAGACCGAGGAGGCGACGCATCCCGAGCATCCGACGTGGACGACCAGCGGTGACATCGGCTATCTGGACGAGGAACGCTATCTCTACCTCACCGACCGGGCCGCGTTCACGATCATCTCGGGTGGCGTCAACATCTACCCGCAGGAATCCGAGAACGTCCTCACGCTGCATCCGAAGGTGTTCGACGTCGCGGTGATCGGCGTGCCGAACGAGGAGATGGGCGAGGAGGTCAAGGCCGTCGTCCAGCTCGTCGACGGAGTCGAACCGAGCCCCGAGCTCGAGCAGGAACTGCTCGCCTACGTCCGCGACCGCGTGTCGCACTTCAAGGCGCCGCGCAGCATCGATTTCTCCGACGACCTCCCGCGCACCCCCACGGGCAAGCTCGTCAAACACAAGCTGCGCGCGCGTTACGTGGAGCCGGTGCGCGGATGAGCCGCCCGAACACCGACACGCCCCCGGTGCTCGACGAACTTGCCGGACAACTGCCCGCCGGCGCGCTGGTCACCGATCCCGACATCCTCGCCGGCTACCGGCAGGACCGTGCGCAGGACCCCGATGCCGCGGTTCCGCTCGCGCTCGTGCGCGCGACGTCCACCGCGGACGTGCAGGCGACACTGCGGTGGGCGAACGCCCACAGGGTGCCGGTGGTGCCCCGCGGTGCCGGCACGAGCCTGTCCGGCGGATCCGGCGGGCTCGCCGACGGGATCGTGCTCAGCACCGAGAAGATGCGGGCGATCACCGTCGACACCGCGACCCGCACCGCCGTCGTCCAGCCCGGTCTGCTCAACGTCGAGGTGAAGCAGGCCGCGGCCGAACACGGACTCTGGTATCCACCGGATCCGTCGTCGTTCGAGATCTGCACGATCGGCGGCAACGCGGCCACCAACGCCGGTGGGCTGTGCTGCGTGAAGTACGGGGTGACGACCGACTACGTGCTCGGACTCGAGGTGGTCCTCGCCGACGGTACCGCGGTGCGGCTCGGTGGTCCGCGGGTCAAGGACGTCGCGGGCCTGTCGCTGACGAAGCTGTTCGTCGGCAGCGAGGGCACTCTCGGGGTCATCACCGAGGTGACCCTGCGCCTCGTCCCACCGCCGCCACCGGCCTCCACGATGGTCGCGACCTTCGCCACCGTGCAGGCCGCCGCCGACGCGGTCGTCGCGATCACCGCGGTCCTGCGACCGGCGATGCTCGAATTCATGGACAGGGCGTCGATCGGGGCGGTGGAGGACATGCTGCGCATGGGACTCGACCGCACCACCGAGGCCATGCTCATCGCACGCTCCGACGCCCCCGGCAGCGCGGCCGCGGAGGAGATCGAGATCATGGTGCGGGCCTGCCGCGAGGCCGGCGCCGACGACGTCTTCGCGACCGACGACCCCGAGGAGGGTGAGGCGTTCACCGTCGCCCGCCGCATGGCGATCCCGGCCGTCGAGCGCACCGGCAGCCTGTTGCTCGAGGACGTCGGGGTGCCGATCCCCGCACTGCCGGAACTGGTGAGCGGAATCGCCGATCTCGCAACCGAACACGACGTCACCGTCGCCGTGATCGCCCACGCCGGGGACGGCAACACCCACCCACTGATCGTCTACGACCCCGCCGACGAGGACATGACGGCGCGGGCGCAGACGGTCTTCGGGAAGATCATGGATCTCGCGATCGAACTCGGCGGCACCATCACCGGTGAACACGGTGTCGGCCGGCTCAAGAAGGCCTGGCTACCCGATCAGGTGGGACCGGACGTGATGGCGTTGACCGAGCGGATCAAAGCCGCGCTCGACCCGAACGCGATCCTGAATCCCGGCGTGGTGATCTGATGACCCGCACCACATCGGCGGCGGTCATAATCGTCGCGTGAACACCCGTGTGCCCCCGTCGACGGCCGCCCTGCCGCTGCGCGAGACCAAGTACCGCGAGCTCGAACAGTATCCCGAGTTCGGCTCCGTCACGGCCTGGCTCCGCGACGTCGTGTCGTCGATCGTGCCCAACGCCCGCATGAGCGAATGCGAGTACTGGTCCGTCGTGTGTCTTCCCGCCGGCGAGCCGGACGACCCGCGGAAGCCGCTGGTGTCGGTGCACGCCGGCAACATGGCGGTCGCCGGGGTGTTCCTCGACCTCTCCGACGGGCAGCGGAGCCTCGCCGGCTACGTCCGTGTGTCGGGGGCCGAGCTGGAGAAGGCGTCGGGTTCGACCCGCGAGCAGCTCGCGGCGGACTCCCCCGGCCTCTCCTTCATCGACGAGGGCTCCGTGGTGTCCGTGGTGTGGAGCGACGAACCCGCCGCGCGGGAGCAGTTCGAGGCGCTGCCGTGGCGGGCCCCGGCGCGGGCGCTCGTGACGGAACTGATGCGCGGCGGCCGCAACTCCTGGGCCGACGATCACTGCCGGCAGATCGCCCGGTTCGCGTACGACGACTGAGCGGGTTCACGTGCGGCGACTGAGTGTGTCGGTCGGCGGGTAGACGATGGGATGGTGACCGACATCCTCGATCGTTTCTCCGCGCCGACCCGGGCGTGGTTCGCCGGGGCGTTCGAGTCCCCGACCCCGGCCCAGCTCGGCGCGTGGGATTCGATCTCCACGGGAGCCCACACGCTCGTCGTCGCCCCCACCGGCTCGGGCAAGACCCTGTCGGCGTTCCTGTGGTCGCTCGACCGGCTCTCGTCCACCCCGGCCGACGAGCACGCCGCGCGCGAGCACCGCACCCGCGTGCTGTACGTCTCGCCGCTCAAGGCCCTCGCGGTCGACGTCGAGCGCAATCTGCGGTCTCCGCTCGTCGGCATCACGCAGACCGCGAAACGGCTCGGTCTGACGCCACCCGACATCACCGTCGGTGTGCGTTCCGGCGACACCTCCCAGGCCGATCGTCGCGCCATGGCGCGCACGCCACCGGACATCCTCATCACGACGCCCGAGTCGCTCTTCCTCATGCTCACCTCGTCCGCGCGGGAGAACCTCGTCGGTGTCGAGACGGTGATCGTCGACGAGGTCCACGCGGTGGCGGGGACGAAACGCGGGGCGCATCTCGCGCTGTCGCTCGAGCGTCTCGACCAGCTCCTGCGCGCGCCGGCCCAACGCATCGGGTTGTCGGCCACCGTGCGACCGCACGAGGAGGTCGGCCGGTTCCTCGCCGGTTCCGCCCCCATCCGGATCGTCGCGCCGCCCTCGGCGAAGACGTGGGATCTCGCGGTGCGCGTACCGGTCGAGGACATGACCGAACTCGGGGTTTCCGAGCCCGACGAGGAATCGTTCTCCCCCACACCGCAGGCCGGGTCGATCTGGCCGCACGTCGAGGAGCAGATCGTCGATCTCATCACCGAGCACCGGTCGACGATCGTGTTCGCCAATTCCCGGCGACTGTCCGAACGTCTCACCGCCCGGCTCAACGAGATCCACGCCGAACGCCTCGGCGAGCAGGTGGACCGCGAGGGCGCACCGCCTTCGCAGCTCGGATCGCCCACCGAGACCACCGCCGGCGCTGCACCCGTGCTCGCCCGCGCCCACCACGGGTCGGTGAGCAAGGACCAGCGCGCTCTGATCGAGGACGATCTCAAGTCGGGCCGGTTGCGGTGCGTGGTGGCGACGTCGAGTCTCGAACTCGGCATCGACATGGGTGCAGTCGATCTCGTGATCCAGGTCGAGGCTCCGCCCTCGGTGGCCAGCGGTCTGCAACGCGTCGGCCGCGCCGGGCACCAGGTGGGCGAGACCTCGCGCGGCGTGCTGTTACCCAAGCACCGCACCGATCTCGTGCACTGCGCGGTGACCGTCGAGCGGATGGTCGAGGGACACATCGAGGCGCTGCAGGTCCCGGCGAATCCACTGGACGTGCTCGCCCAGCAGACGGTCGCGGCCACGGCCCTCGAACCCGTCGACGTCGACGACTGGTTCGACACGGTGCGGCGCAGCGGATCGTTCGCGACGCTCTCCCGCGGCGTCTACGAATCCGTCCTCGACCTGCTCGCCGGCCGCTATCCGTCCGACGAGTTCGCCGAGCTCCGTCCCCGGGTGGTGTGGGACCGCACGGCCGGCACCCTCATCGGCAGGCCCGGCGCCCAACGGCTCGCCGTCACCTCCGGCGGCACGATCCCCGACCGCGGCCTGTTCACCGTGTACATGGTCGGCGAGAAGAACACGCGGGTGGGCGAACTCGACGAGGAGATGGTCTACGAGTCGCGAGTGGGTGACGTCTTCGCGCTCGGTGCCACCAGCTGGCGGATCGAGGAGATCACCTTCGACCGGGTGCTGGTCTCCCCCGCCTACGGCCGGCCCGGCCGGTTGCCCTTCTGGCACGGCGACAGTCAGGGTCGACCCGCCGAACTCGGTGCCGCGCTCGGCGCATTCCTGCGCGAGATGGGCCACGCCTCACCGGAGGACGCCGAGACCCGCTGCCGCAAAGGTGGTCTCGACGACTACGCCACCGGAAACCTCATCCGTCTGCTCGACGAGCAACGCACCGCCACCGGTCACCTGCCCACCGACCGAACACTCGTCGTCGAACGGTTCCGCGACGAACTCGGCGACTGGCGGCTGGTGCTGCACTCGCCGTTCGGGTTGCGAGTGCACGCGCCGTGGGCGCTTGCGGTGGGCGCGCGGCTGCTCGAACGCTACGGCATCGAATCGCACCCCACCCCGTCCGACGACGGCATCATCGTCCGACTGCCCGACACCGACGACGCCCCGCCCGGCTCGGAGATCTTCGTCTTCGACACCGAGGAGATCGACGACATCGTCACCGAACAGGTCGGCGGCTCCGCGTTGTTCGCGTCCCGCTTCCGGGAGTGCGCGGCGCGGGCCCTGCTCCTGCCCCGCCGCAACCCGGGCAAGCGCGCCCCGCTGTGGCAGCAGCGCCAACGATCGGCGCAACTGCTCGACGTCGCTCGCCGCTATCCCGACTTCCCGATCCTGCTCGAGACGGTGCGCGAGTGCCTGCAGGACGTCTACGACCTGCCTGCTCTGCGCGACCTGCTCGGCAGCATCGCCCAGCGCAAGATCCGGCTGGTGGAGGTCGAGACCCCCACGGCCTCACCGTTCGCGACGTCGCTGCTGTTCTCCTATGTGGGTGAGTTCCTGTACGAGGGCGACAGCCCGCTCGCCGAACGTCGGGCCGCGGCACTGTCGCTCGACTCGACGCTGCTCGCCGAACTTCTCGGCCGGGTCGAGCTGCGCGAACTGCTCGACGCCGACGTCATCACCGAGGCCGAGCACGAACTGCAACGCCTGACCCCGCAGCGACGCGCACGCGACGCCGAGGGCGTCGCCGATCTGCTGCGTCTGCTCGGTCCGCTCACCGATGCCGAGCTGCGCGAGCGCACCACCGACGACCCGACGTCCTGGATCGAGGATCTCGAAGCGCAACGCCGCGCGTTGCGTGTCTCGTACGCGGGTGAGCACCGATGGGCGGCGATCGAGGACGCCTCACGTCTGCGCGACGCGCTGGGCGTGCCCCTGCCGATCGGGGTCCCGACGGTGTTCGTCGAACCGGTCCCCGACCCGCTCGGCGATCTGATCGCCCGGCACGCCCGCACCCACGGCCCGTTCACCACCGCGCAGGCCGCCGCCCGGTTCGGACTGGGCACGGCGGTCGTCGAATCCGTCCTCGGCCGGCTCGCGTCCGAGAAGCGCGTCACGGCAGGCGAATTCCGTCCGGGTGCGAGCGGATCGGAATGGTGCGACACGGAGGTGCTCCGAAGGCTGCGGCGCCGGTCGCTCGCCGCCGCCCGGCAGGACGTCGAACCCGTCAGCACCACGACCCTCGGACGATTCCTGCCCGACTGGCACCACCTCGGCACCGGCCCGGGCACGAGTGCGCTCTACGGCATCGACGGTGTCCTCACCGTCGTCGAACAACTCGCCGGGGTACCGGTGCCCGCGAGCGCCCTCGAACCGCTGATCCTCGCTCCCCGCGTGCGCGACTACACCCCGACGATGCTCGACGAACTCACCACGACCGGTGAGGTCCTGTGGTCGGGTGCCGGGTCCATCTCGGGGAAGGACGGCTGGGTGGCACTGCATCCGGCCGATCTGGCCCCGGTGAGCCTCGCTCCGGTCGACGACATCGAGCTGGGGCCGGTGCACCGGGCGATCCTCGAGTCGCTCTCGGGCGGCGGCGCGTACTTCTTCCGGCAACTCGTCGACGCCGTCACCGCCCTCCACACCACGGCGAGCGACACGACGGTCGCCGACGCCCTGTGGGAGCTGGTGTGGAGCGGGCATATCGCGGGCGACACCCTCGCCCCGCTGCGCGCCCTGATCGGCGACACCTCCCGTGCCAAGCCCGCCCACCGCACCCCGCGCCGGGCGCCGCGCGCCCGGATGTACCGGGCCCGGCCCACGCTGCCGAGCCGCACCGGGCCCCCGACCGTCAGCGGGCGCTGGTCGATGCTGCCCGAACGCGAGACCGACGCGACGGTCCGCGCACACACCACCGCCGAACTGCTGCTCGAGCGGTACGGCGTGGTCACCCGCGGTGTCGTCGTCGGCGAGGGTGTGCCCGGCGGTTTCGCGACGATGTACAAGGTGCTCAGCCGGTTCGAGGAGACGGGCCGGTGCCGCCGCGGCTATTTCGTCGATTCGCTGGGCGGAGCGCAGTTCTCGACACCGTCGGTCGTCGACCGTCTGCGGTCGTTCTCGGATTCGATCGAGGGCCGGCACTCGGAGACCGCGGCCGTCACCCTCGCGGCGTGCGATCCCGCCAACCCGTACGGTGCGGCACTGCCGTGGCCGAAGTCGTCGGCCGACGACGACGCGCCGAGGCACCGGCCGGGCCGCAAGGCCGGTGGACTCGTGGTGCTCGTCGACGGGGCGCTCGTGCTGTTCGTCGAACGCGGCGGACGCACGCTGCTCACCTTCGACGACGATCCGGGCCGGTTGCGCAGCGCATGCGCGTCGCTCGCTGCGACCGTCAAACGCGGTGGTGTCGACAAGATCGTCGTCGAGAAGGTCGACGGTGAGACGATCCATGGGCACGAGTTCGCCGGATATCTTGCCGAAGCGGGATTCTCGGCGACCCCGCGCGGCTACCGGCTGAGGTTCTGACGTGCCCGAGGGAGACACCGTGTTCCGCGCCGCGCACCGCCTCCGAACGGCACTGGAGGGAAAGGTGCTCACCGAGACGGACTTCCGCGTTCCGCGTTTCGCCACCGCCGATTTCACCGGGTGCACGGTCGACGAAGTGGTCTCGCGGGGCAAGCACCTACTCGTCCGCGTCGCCGACGTCTCGATCCACTCGCACCTGAAGATGGAAGGCGAATGGCACGTCTACCCGCGCGGAACACGGTGGCGCAAGCCCGGATACAAGGCGCGCATCGTGCTCGGCACCGAGGACGTGCAGGCGGTGGGTTTCGAACTCGGCATCGTCGAGGTGCTCGCCCGTGACCGGGAGGACGACGCCGTGGGCCATCTCGGGCCGGATCTGCTCGGTCCCGATTGGGATCCCGAGCGTGCGGCGGCGAATCTCGTGCGCGACCCGGACCGTCCGATCGGGGTGGCCCTGCTCGATCAGCGCATCATGGCCGGCGTCGGGAACGTGTACCGCTCCGAACTGTGCTTCCTGCGGGGCGTCGATCCGTGGACCCCGGTCGCGCAGGCCGGGGATCCCGCTGCGTGGGTCGACCTCGCGCATCGGTTGCTGGTCGCGAACCGCGACCGGACGACCCGTATCACCACCGGCGACCGCCGTCCGGGCCGCAATCTGTGGGTCTACGGGCGTCGCGGGAAGCCGTGCAGACGCTGCCATACCCCGATCCGGTTCGGCGAGATCGGCACCGCGACCGATCCCGAGCGGGTGGTCTACCGGTGCCCGCGATGTCAGCCGCGCCCGGAAGGATCCCCGGCCTGATCGCCCTGCAGGCACGCCGCCCTGCCGGCGTCCTCGACGAGCGCGACGCAGTGCCGGACGAGGGTGTCTCGCGACACGGCGAGGTCGCCTTCGAGGTACCCCATGAACAGGCTGGTGAGGGCGCCGACGACACCCACGGCCACCATGTGGCGCTGTCCCTCGTCGCCGCCCGGCGGTAGTTGGTCGCGGACCAGCGCGACGAAGGCCGGCGCGAGTTCGATACCGCGCCGACTGATTGTGGGTTCGCGCAGCGGGGCGAGGAGGAGCACGCGTCCCTTCGCGGGGTCGTCGACCATGAGCTCGACGAACGCCCGCACCGCGGCCTCGGCCCGGCCGAGGGTGGGCGCGGACAGTACCGCCTCGGTCAGCGCGTCGCGGGCGCGGTCGGCGACGTGGGCGTAGACCTCGCGGACGAAGGTGTCGCGGTCGGTGAAGCTCTCGTAGAAGTACCGTTCGGTGAGTTCGGCGGCCCGGCACACGGCCCTGACGTTCGCCGCCGCGCCGTCGGGCGCTCCGAGCAGGTCGACGCCCACCGCGAGGAGGCGTTCCCTGCGCAGCCGACGGCGTTCGTCGATGCCGACGCCCGCCCAGCTGCGGCGCGTGGTGTCCACCTTGTCGCTTCCCGTCGTTGACTGCATGCCCGCCGAATCCTACTCTGACAACATGCGTAGTCAGGGTTCCGTCGGGCCGGACACCGCCGAGTCGTCGCACCACGCGGCACCACGCCCTGCGCGGCCGGAACCACCGGAACCCCTGGGCCCCGATTCGTTGACCTGGCGATACTTCGGCGGCTGGCGCGGCATGCTCTTCGGGCCGTGGGCGGGGTCCATGCAGAACATGCATCCCGGACTCGGCGCCGGGGTCGAGGAGCACTCGAAGTTCTTCGACGAACGGTGGGAACGGCTCTACCGATCGCTGTACCCGATCTACGGCGTCGTCTTCGACGGTCCCCGCGCTCCGGAGACCGCAGCGAAGGTGCGCGGCTACCACAACACCATCAAGGGGATCGACAAGAAGGGCCGCAGGTACCACGCACTCGACCCCGACACCTTCTACTGGGCGCACGCGACCTTCTTCTACAGCCTCGTCGTCTCCATCGAGTGGTTCGACGGCCCGCTCACCCTCGAACAGAAGCACCGCCTGTTCGACGAGCACGTGCAGTGGTACCGGCTGTACGGCATGCCGATGCACTCGGTCCCCGCATCCTGGGAGGACTTCCTCGAGTACTGGGACCGCGTGTGCCGCACCGTGCTCGAGGACAACAAGGCCACTCGCGACGTGCTCGACCTGTCGAATCTCGACCGTCCGCCCTTCCTGCGGTGGTTCCCCGAAGAGGTGTGGAAGTTGATCCGCCCACCGGTGACGGCCGGTTTCCTGTGGCTCACCGTCGGGTTGTACGACCCGCCGGTGCGCGAGCTGCTCGGCTACCGATGGAGCCGGCCGGAGGCGGCACTGCACGCTCTCGTCGGTCGCGCCATCGGACTCGGCACGAAACTCGTGCCGTGGCGGTACCGCTACCACCCGCGGGCGCGGGCCGGCTGGGACCGCGCGTTCGGGCGGATCCCGGCCGATACCGGCCTGCTCGAGACACCGGGGCGCAACCTGCCGCCCCTCGACCGCCGCGACACGCCGATGCACTACAGCCCGAAGGTGACGGATCGCCACCGTCCCACTTCTGTTTCACCCTGACGCACCCTTCCGGTAGCGGCGTCGACGAGGGCGTTCTGTGTCACGCTAGCGAGGTGTCCACGCCCTCGTACCTGTCGTCCGGACGGCGCCGCCCTCTGTCCCCGGAGTCGGCGGCCTCCCGCATCAGCGCCTACGTCTACGGCAACATCCTGGTGCTGGCCGCGCTCGTCCCCATCACGACCTCGCCCGAGTACATCGGGATCGCGATCGTGGTCGGCACCGCACTCTCGACGTTCATCGCCCATGTCTTCGCGGAGTCGGTCGCTCAGTCCGTTCGTTCGGGTGAACAACTCACGCGCAGCGAACGCATCGAGGAACTCCGCGACTCCGTTCCCATCCTGTCGTCGGCGGTATTGCCCTGTCTCGTGCTCGCCACGGCCTGGATCGGCTGGCTCGAGCCCCGGACGGCGCACATCCTCGCCGAGGTCGCCGTGCTGATCCGTATCGGCTCGACCGTATTCGTCGTGCGCCGGTTACAGAATCGCAGACCGAACCACCGGACCGTGGTGGCCGCGGTGGGGGTGGCTCTGATCGCGACGGTCGTGGTCGTCGTGAAGGTCGTGCTCACGCACTGACCGCCGAGAAGGCGGTGCTCACGTACCGACCGCCGAGAAGGCGGTGCTCACGCACCGAGACCCGTCACGAACCGCCCGCGGCTACGTGATGGGCACCGGTTCGAGGATCTCCGGCCGGGCCTCCGGGGCCGCTGCCCTGAGCGCGTCCGCGGATTCGTCGTCGGGTCGGTTCTGCGACTCGATCTCCGCCTCGACGCGCGCCCGGTAGGTCGCGACCTCCCGGTCGATCGTCGCGTCGTCCCAGCCGAGGACCGGAGCGACCAGCCGGGCCGTCTGCTCCGCACAGTGCAGGCCCCGGTGCGGGTACTCGATCGAGATGCGGGTCCGGCGCGCCAGCAGGTCCTCGAGATGCAGAGCGCCCTCGGCGGCCGCACCGTAGACCACCTCGACCTGCAGGTACTGCGGGGCATCGGTCAGCGGTTCGAGCAGTTCGGGCCGGCCCCTCGCGAGGCTCAGC
The DNA here is from genome assembly GCF_053345925.1 of Rhodococcus sp. C26F. Lineage (NCBI taxonomy): Bacteria > Bacillati > Actinomycetota > Actinomycetes > Mycobacteriales > Nocardiaceae > Rhodococcus > Rhodococcus sp. C26F. The sequence goes on along the minus strand of NZ_JBKFBA010000003.1, from coordinate 166,614 downwards.
ACGTCCTCGACGAGGGAGCCGTAGCGGTCGAGCAGATGCTTGACGCGGTAGGGATGCAGACCGTACTGCTCGGCGAGATGCATGGTCTGGTTGACCAGCGCGAAGTACCCGTCGGCCCCGACGAGGGGCACCTTCTCGGTGATCGACGACGCGATCCGGGCCGGGATGTCCTCGGCCGCGAGATCGACGGCGTCCTCGGCCATGACGCGGTAGGTCGTGTACTTGCCGCCGGCGATGGCCACGAGCCCGGGTGCCACCCGCGCGACGGCGTGTTCACGCGAGAGCTTGGACGTCTCGTCGCTCTCCCCCGCCAGCAGCGGGCGCAGACCAGCGTAGACACCGTCGATGTCGTCGTGGGTGAGCGGGACGACGAGTACGCGGTTGACGTGGTCGAGGATGTAGTCGATGTCGGCCTTCGTCGCCGCCGGGTGCGCCAGGTCGAGATTCCAGTCGGTGTCGGTGGTGCCGATGATCCAGTGGTTGCCCCACGGGATGACGAACAGCACCGACTTCTCGGTGCGCAGGATGATCGCCGAGTCGCTGACGATCCGGTCGCGGGGCACGACGATGTGCACGCCCTTCGACGCGCGGACCCGGAATCGGCCGCGCTGCCGCGACAACGACTGGATCTCGTCGGTCCACACACCGGTCGCGTTGATCACCGCGTGCGCTCGCACCTCGGTGACCGAACCGTCCTCGCTGTCGCGCACCCGCACACCCGACACGCGGTCGGCCTCGCGCAGGAAACCGACGACCTGCGTCGACGTACGCACCACCGCACCGTAGTGCGCGGCCGTCCGCGCGACGGTCATGGTGTGCCGGGCGTCGTCGACGACCGTGTCGTAGTAGCGGATTCCGCCGACGAGCGAATTGCGCTTGAGACCGGGAACCATCCGCAGGGCACCCGACCGGGTCAGGTGCTTCTGCGCCGGAACGGACTTCGCGCCGCCGAGACGGTCGTAGAGGAAGATCCCCGCCGCGACGTAGGGCCGCTCCCACACCCGATGGGTGAGCGGGAAGAGGAACTTCAGCGGCCTGACCAGGTGCGGGGCCAGGGTCGTCAACGCGAGTTCGCGCTCGCGCAAGGCTTCCCGCACCAGACCGAATTCGAGCTGTTCGAGATAGCGCAGGCCGCCGTGGAACATCTTCGACGACCGGCTCGACGTACCGGACGCGAAGTCGCGGGCCTCGACGAGCGCAACCCGCAGGCCCCGGGTCGCGGCGTCGAGCGCTGCTCCCGCCCCGACGACACCGCCGCCGATGACGACGACGTCGAACTGTTCGGTGGCGAGACGACGCCAGGCGTCGGCGCGCTGTTGCGGTCCGAGGAGTTGCACACCCGATTGGTTGGTCACCGCACCCGCTCCCGTGAGTCGCCGACGTATCCCGATCAAGGCTAGTAGCTTCGGACCCGCAGCGCGCAGCGGAAGCGTTGCCGAACCGAGCCGTCCCCTTCACCCGAGGACCACCTGTGAACCAGTTCATCGCGGCGATCGACCAGGGCACCACGTCCAGCCGGTGCATCATCTTCGATCACGACGGGCGCATCGTCTCGCTCGCGCAGAAGGAACACCGTCAGTTCTTCCCGCGGTCGGGATGGGTCGAACACGACCCGGAAGAGCTGTGGCTCAACACCCGTGAGGTGGGCGCCGCGGCACTCGCCAAGGCGGATCTGCGACGCAACGACGTCGCGGCGATCGGCCTGACGAACCAGCGCGAGACCACGGTGGTGTGGGACCGCACCACCGGAAAACCGGTGTACAACGCGATCGTCTGGCAGGACACCCGCACCGACAGGCTCGTCGAGGAGCTTGCCGGCGACGCCGGGCCCGACCGCTACCGCGAGATCACCGGACTACCGCTGTCGACCTATTTCGCCGGACCGAAGGCGCGGTGGATCCTCGACAACGTCGACGGTGCCCGAGAGCGCGCCGAGGCCGGCGACCTCGCGTTCGGCACCATCGACAGCTGGATCCTGTGGAATCTCACCGGTGGTGTCGGCGAGGAGGGTCAGCCACCCGGACTGCACATCACCGATGTGACCAACGCCTCCCGGACGCTGCTGATGAATCTCGGGACGCAGCAGTGGGATCCGGCGATCTGTGCCGAACTCGGCATCCCGGAGTCGATGCTGCCGGAGATCCGCAGTTCGTCGGAGGTGTACGGGCACGCCCGCGAGCGCGGACCGCTCGCCGGGGTCCCGATCGCCGGCATCCTCGGCGACCAGCAGGCCGCGACCTTCGGCCAGGGCTGCCTGTCCCCCGGCGAGGCGAAGAACACCTACGGCACCGGCAACTTCCTGCTGCTCAACACCGGCACGACCCCGGTGCGCAGCGAGCACGGCCTGATCACCACCGTCTGTTATCGCATCGGTGACGCCCCCGCGGTCTACGCCCTCGAAGGTTCGGTGGCCGTGACCGGTTCGCTCGTGCAGTGGCTGCGCGACAATCTCGGGCTGATCCGGTCCGCCGACGAGATCGAAACGCTCGCCGCGAGCGTCCCCGACAACGGCGGGGCGTATTTCGTGCCGGCCTTCTCGGGATTGTTCGCGCCGCGCTGGCGACCCGACGCCCGCGGCGTCATCGCCGGCCTGACGCGCTTCGTCGAGAAGGGCCACCTCGCGCGGGCGGCGCTCGAGGCGACGGCCTACCAGACGCGGGAGGTCATCGAGGCGATGAACGCCGACTCCGGGGTCGACCTGCGCACCCTCAAGGTCGACGGCGGCATGGTCGCCAACGATCTGCTCATGCAGTTCCAGTCCGACATCCTCGGTGTGCCGGTCGTACGACCCACCGTTTCCGAGACCACCGCACTCGGCGCCGCCTACGCCGCCGGTCTCGCCGTCGGCTTCTGGGAGGACGAGGAGGACATCCGCCGCAACTGGACCGCGGACCGCACGTGGGAGCCGGCGATGCCGGTCGACGAACGCGAGCGCCTGTTCGGCGAATGGAACAAGGCGGTCGAACGCACCTACGACTGGGCCTGAGCAGGGCGGGATCGCTGCGGATCCCGCCCCGTCCGGTGCCTAGTCCAGATCGTCGTGGCGCATCAGCTGGCGGGCGGCCTCGGTGACCGATCCGCTCAGCGACGGGTAGACCGAGAAGGTCTGCGCGAGGTCGTTGACCGACAGGTTGTTCTGCACCGCCAACGCGATGGGAAGGATGAGCTCGGACGCGGTCGGGGCGACGACCACACCGCCGATGACCACACCGGTCGCGGGGCGGCAGAAGATCTTCACGAAACCGCGCCGCAGGCCGGACATCTTGGCGCGCGGGTTGGTGTTGAGCGGGAGCATGACTGTGCGGGCGGGCACCTCGCCCTTGTCGATCGTCGCCTGACTGACACCGACGGCGGCGATCTCGGGACGCGTGAACACTGCGGCCGCAACGGTTTTCAGCTTGATGGGGCTCACGCCTTCGCCGAGCGCGTGGTAGATCGCGATGCGGCCCTGCATGGCCGCGACCGACGCGAGGGGCAGCAGTCCGGTGCAGTCGCCCGCGGCGTAGATGCCGGGGACGGCGGTGCGGGAGACGCGGTCGACGGGAAGGTAACCGCCCCGGTCGAGTTCGAGCCCGACCTTGTCGAGACCGAGATCCCGGGTGTTGGGCACCGAGCCGACGGTCATCAGCACGTGGCTGCCCTCGACGATGCGGCCGTCGGCGAGGAGCACGCGGACGCCGTCCTCCGTGCGTTCGACCCGGTCGGCGCGGGCGTGCTTGACGAGGGTCACACCGCGCTCGGTGAGAACGTCCTCGAGCACGAGAGCCGCGTCCTCGTCCTCGTGCGGCAGGATCCGGTCGCGGCTCGACACGACGGTGACCTGCACGCCGACCTCGGTGTAGGCGGAGACGAACTCGGCGCCGGTGACACCCGAACCGACGACGACGAGGTGCTCGGGCAGCTTCTCGAGGTCGTAGAGCTGACGCCAGGTGAGGATCCTCTCACCGTCCGGCTCCGCGCCCGGCAGGATACGCGGGCTCGCGCCGGTGGCGATCAGCACGACGTCGGCGTCGAGCACCTTCTCCTCGCCGGTCAGCAGCTTGGCGCGCACCTGGTGGGCGGCCATGCCGGGCTGCGCGTCGACGAGTTCGCCGTAACCGGAGAACAGCTTCACCCCGGCGGCCTCGAGCTTGGTGCGGATGTCGGAGGACTGCGCGCGGGCGAGGCTCTTCACACGGCCGTGCACCTGCGGCAACGACACCTCGGCACGTTCGAGTTCGATGCCCAGGTCGGCGGCGCGGCGCATGTCGGTGCGCACGCCGGTCGAGGCGATGAAGGTCTTGGAGGGGACGCAGTCGAAGAGCACGCAGGCGCCACCGATCCCGTCCGAATCGATCAGTGACACCGTCGCGCCGTACTGGGATGCCACCAGCGCCGCCTCGTATCCTGCGGGGCCGCCGCCGATGATGACGATCCGGGTCATTGTTCTCCTCTGTATCGATTCCGAAGGGTGCCGGGTCGGGCTGCACGTGAGCGCCTGGTGGGCACACACGTGGTCTCAACGCTATGCCAATGCCCCCACCTCGCGCACAGGGACCGGTGGACCCGGCACGCAACGGCCCCCCGACACTCCTCGTCCGTCCCTGCGCCGCCCCTCCGACGACTCCGGTGGACGACGGGTTAGCCTTATCCTCGTGCCGATCTACGCCGCCTACGGGTCCAACATGCATCCGGAGCAGATGCTGACGCGCTGCCCGCATTCGCCGATGGCGGGAACCGGGTGGTTGCACGGTTGGCGACTGACCTTCGCCGGCGCCGACATCGGCTGGGAGGGCGCCCTCGCGACGGTCGTCGAGGATTCGGACGCGAAGGTGTTCGTCGTGCTCTACGACGTGCCGGAGGACGACGAGCGCAGCCTCGACCGCTGGGAGGGAGCCGAACTCGGTTTCCACCGCAAGATCCGCGTGCGCGTCGACACGGCCGACGGTCCGGTCCTCGCGTGGCTGTACGTCGTCGACGGATACGAGGGCGGCCTGCCGTCGGCACGCTATCTGGGCGTGATGGCCGACGCGGCCGAGATCGCCGGAGCACCCGCCGACTACGTGCGGGATCTGCGGACCCGCAACAGCCGCAACGTCGGACCGGGACGACCCGACAGTTACTAGTCGGGCGCTCTCATCGAGCGCCGAGCGCCAGATTCGTCATCACCCGTACGCCCACGGCGAGCGCCCGCTCGTCGAGATCGAAGGTGGGCTGGTGGATGTCGAGTTCGGGCCCGACCCCCGGCCACACCCCGAGCCGCCCCATGGCGCCGGGGACGTGTTCGAGATACCACGAGAAGTCTTCTCCCCCACCGGATTGTGGGGTGTCCGCGAGGGCGTCGGGGCCGGTCGCGCGGATCGCGTCCTCGAACATGCGCGCCGACACCTCGTCGTTGACCACCGGCGGCACGCCGCGGCGGTAGTTCAGTTCGTAGCTGACACCGGTGGGCGCGAGCAGACCGTGCACGATCTCGCGGACCATCGGTTCGAGCAGCTCCCAGGTGTCGTGGTCGCCGGTGCGGACGGTGCCCGCGAGCATGCCGGTGCGCGGGATCGCGTTCGGTGCCTTGCCGGCGCTGACCGCACCCCACACCATCACGGTGCCGGTGCGCGGATCGATGCGACGGCTGAGCATGCCGGGAAGACCCGTGATGACGGCACCGAGGCCGTAGACGAGATCGCCGGTCAGGTGCGGCCGGGAGGTGTGCCCACCGGGTGAGTCGAGGACGAGTTCGACGGTGTCGGCCGCCGAGGTGATCGCCCCGACCCGCATACCGACCTTGCCCGCCTCGAGACGCGGGTCGCAGTGCAAGGCGAAGATCCGCGCGACCCCGTCGAGTCCGCCCGCCGCGACGACGTCGAGCGCCCCGCCCGGCATGACCTCCTCCGCGGGCTGGAAGACCAGCCGGACACCGATCGGCAATTCGGGCAGCGAGGCCAGCGCCAGACCTGCACCGAGCACGACGGTGGTGTGGGCGTCGTGCCCACACGCGTGCGAGACACCGGGGACGGTGGATTCGAACGGCAGGCCGGTGGCCTCCTGCATCGGCAGGGCGTCCATGTCGGCACGCAGAGCGATGCGCGGTCCGCCGGTCGGACCGAGATCGCAGATCAGGCCGGTGCCGCGAGGCAGGACCTTCGGCTCCAGTCCGGCCGCGCGCAGGTGCTTCGCGACGAACTCGGTGGTGGCGTACTCCTGCCGGGCGAGCTCGGGATTCGCATGGATGTGACGGCGCCAGAGCGAGAGGTCCTCGGTGTGGCGGTCCAACCACTTCTCGACGTAGGGGTTCATCGGCGGCCGGCCTGTTCGAGGAGCCGTGCCCGGTGGACCGGATCGGTCGCCGCGCGTACGGCGGTCGCTGCGAGCGCACGCGCTCCGTCGAGTACTGCCCGATCGGCGGACTCGGTGACACACGCGGCCGCGAATGCAGCCTGATGTGTCACCGCGCCACCGGAGTCGAGTCCGATGACCGGATGGATTCCCGGCACCACGTTCGTCACGTTTCCCATGTCGGTACTGCCCAGGGGGCGCGCTCCTTCCTCCTCGACGGGCAGCGGTCGGCGCCCGAGATCGATGATCTCCTCACGATATGCCTGCACCAGCCACGGATCGGGAGTGAGTTCGGTATAGGTCGGCGAGACCGTCCGGATCCGGTGGTTGCATCCGGTGGCCAGCGCCCCGGCGGCGAAGCAGTTGCGTGCGCGTTCGACGAGGTCGTCGAGGAGTTCGCTCGTCCCGGCCCGCAGGTAGTACAGCAGTTCGGTGTGGCTGGGCACGATGTTCGGTGCCGTCCCGCCCTGCGCGACGATGCCGTGGATCTGTTGCCCGGGATGCAGGTGCTGCCGCAGCAGTCCGACCGCGACCTGGGCGACGGTCGCCGCATCGGCGGCGTTGAGCCCGTACTCGGGGGCCGCCGAGGCGTGCGCCTCGCGGCCGTCGTACTCGACGGCGATGTCGGCGAGGGCGAGCGAGGTCGCCCCGGTGATGTCGAACGGGCCGGGGTGCACCATCATCGCCGCACCGACGCCGTCGAAGACGCCGCGTTCGAGCATGAGGACCTTGCCGCCGCCGGTTTCCTCCGCGGGGGTTCCGATGACGCGGACGGTCACGCCGAGTTCGTCGGCGAGCGCGGCGAGGCCGATCCCGGCACCCACGGCCGACGCCCCGATGATGTTGTGGCCGCACGCGTGCCCGATGCCGGGCAGCGCGTCGTACTCGGCGCAGAACGCGAAGACGAGTTCGCCGCTGCCGAACCGCGCGTCGAAGGCGGTGGGCAGGTCGGCGATGCCGGTGGTGACCTCGAAATCGTGGGCGCGCAGCACCTCGACGATCTTCGCGGCGCTCCGGTGTTCCTCGAATGCGAGTTCCGGTTCGGCGTGGATGGAATGCGACAGACCGACGAGGGTGTCGGAAGCAGCCTCGATCGCCGTGGCGTAGTCGGTCGTCACGGGGTCCAGTCTGTCATGCTCACCGCGTCCCGATCGATCGGCGTGCGACCGGTTCGTCGACTTCGCGGCGGGGCGATCAGCCCAGCCGGAAGTTCGACGCGTCGGTCCGGATCTCCAGCGCCGAGATCAACGGTGCGTGCAGACCGCGCTTGATGCCCGACAGATTCGGTCCGCGGGTGGCGGTGAGCGCCGCGGCCCGCTCGACCGCCGCGGCGAGCACGTCGTCACCGGTGACGGCCTGCTCGGCGATGCCCGCGGCCACGGCGTCCTCACCGCCGTAGCGACGACCGGTGGTGATGGCCTCGACCGCCGTCTGGATCGGCAGGCGGGAACGGATCAGCGCGGACATCCCGACGGTGAACGGCATGTTCAGCTGCACCTCGGGCAGGCACCAGTAGCCGCGGTCGGCGCGCATCACCCGGAAGTCGTGCACGAGCGCGAGCATCGCGCCGGCACCGAAGGCGTGTCCCTGCACGGCGGCGACCGTCGCCGCGGGGAAGGTGAGCAGCCGCACGTAGAGGTCGTGGACGGAGTCCAGATAGCGGGGCAGATCCGGCAGGTTCGCGCCGACCCAGTCGATGTCGAGTCCGTTGCTCCAGAACTTGCCGGTCGCCGCGGTCACGAGGGCAGCGGGTCCGTCGTGTGCCTCCACCTCGTCGAGGAGGGAGTGGATCGCGACCAGACGGTCGGGGTGGAAACGGTTCTCGGAGACCTCCGCGTCACGGTCACCGAGATGCAGGACGAAGACGTCGCCGTCACGTTCGAGGTAAGGCATGCGCGTCAGCATACCGCGCCTACTTACCCGCGAGTAACATGCTGTGAGCGATTAGGGTCCGATGCCATGGGAGAACCCGATCACGTCTTCGACCCCACCGCGGCCGCCGACGCTCTCGCCGAACGGACGGGGGTCGCCGAACACTCCGTCGCCGTCGTCCTCGGGTCCGGCTGGCGGGCCGCGGTCGAGAGTTTCGGCATCCCCGTCGCCACGATCCCGATGAGCGAGCTGCCCGGCTTCGCACCGCCGACGGCGGCAGGGCATGCCGGGAACATCCACTCCGTGCGCGCCGGTGACAACGCCGTCCTCGTCCTCGCCGGCCGCATCCACGCCTACGAGGGGCACGACCTCGCCCGCGTCGTCCATCCCGTGCGCACGGCAGTCGCAGCGGGTGCCCGCACCGTCGTTCTCACCAATGCGGCGGGCGGCATCGATCCCGAGTTCTCCGTGGGACAACCGGTTCTCATCTCGGACCACCTCAATCTCACCGGTCGCTCGCCGCTGGTGGGTGCCCAGTTCGTCGACCTCGTCGACGCCTACTCGCCGGATCTTCGTGCACTCGCCCGCGAGATCGATCCGTCGCTGCGCGAAGGGGTCTACGCCGGTCTGCCCGGGCCGCACTACGAGACCCCGGCGGAGATCCGGATGCTGCGCACCCTCGGCGCCGACCTCGTCGGCATGTCCACGGTCCACGAGACCATCGCGGCACGCGCGGCCGGAGCGCGGGTGCTCGCGGTCTCGCTGGTGACCAACGCCGCGGCCGGCATCACCGGTGCTCCCCTCGACCACACCGAGGTGCTCGCCGCGGGTCGCGCGGCCGCGACCCGGATGGGCGATCTCCTGCGCGATCTGGCGGCCCGGCTGTGACGCTGCGATTCGGCACCGCGGGTCTGCGCGGCCCGGTCGGCGACGGGCCGGACTGCATGAACGTGCCCGTCGTCGTCCGCACCACCGCCGGGCTCGCGGCGTGGCTCGAGGCGAACGGGCAGGGCGGTGGCACCGTCGTCGTCGGCCGCGACGCCCGCACGGGCTCGGCGGAATTCCACCCTGCCGCCGCAGAAGTCCTCGCCGCGGCCGGTTTCGAGGTCGTCGCCCTCGGAGAGCCGCTCCCCACGCCGGTGACCGCCTTCGCGGTACGGGCGCTGGGCGCCGTTGCGGGCGTGCAGATCACGGCGTCGCACAATCCCGCCGCCGACAACGGGTACAAGGTCTACCTCGCGGACGGGGCTCAGCTGGCGGCACCCGCCGATCGGGAGATCGAAACGGCGATCGACGCCGTCGGTGATGCCGCGGACGTGCCCCGGGTACCGGTCGCGCCGTCGGGTGACGACCTCCTCGATCGTTATCTCGCCCGGGTCGCGTCGCTTCCCCGCTCCCCGCACCGCAGCGTGCGCATCGCTCTGACGGCACTGCACGGTGTCGGCGGTGAGACGGCGGTCGCGGCCCTGCATGCCGCGGGATTCGACGACATCCACGTCGTGGCGTCCCAGTTCGCGCCCGACCCGGCGTTCCCCACCGTCACCTTCCCCAATCCCGAGGAACCGGGCGCGACCGCTGCCCTGCTCGCGCTGGCGGCCGAGGTCGACGCCGACATCGCGCTGGCGCTCGATCCCGATGCCGACCGTTGCGCCGTGGGTGTCCCGGGCCCGCAGGGGTGGACGATGTTGCGCGGCGACGAGACCGGGGTCCTGCTCGGCGACCGGATCCTCGCGTCGTCGCCGCCCGGCTCGCTGGTCGCGACCACCATCGTCTCGTCGACCATGTTGGGACGACTCGCGACCGCACGCGGCGCGCGATATGCGCAGACGCTCACGGGTTTCAAGTGGCTCGCCCGCGCCGGTGACGGCCTCGTCTACGCGTACGAGGAGGCGATCGGGCACTGCGTCGATCCGGACGTCGTGCGCGACAAGGACGGCATCGCGACCGCCGTGGTGGTCGCCGACTACGCGGCCGATCTGAAGCAGTCCGGCCGGACCCTGCTCGACGCACTCGACGACCTGCATCGCGAGCTCGGTGTCCATGTCGGCGATCAGGTGTCGATCCGTGTCGACGACCTGCAGCGCATCGGCGCCGTGATGACGCGGTTGCGTGCGGAGCCGCCGACGACCCTTGCGGGTCTGGATGTGACCGCGACCGATCTCGCCGGAAGTCCGGGACCGATGAGCACCGATGCGCTCGTCTTCGTCAGTCGCGCGGACGCCCCGGACGGAACGACGGTGCGCGTGGTGGTGCGACCGTCGGGCACCGAGCCGAAGCTCAAGGTCTATCTGGAGGTGGTCACGGAGCGAGACCGCCCGACCGCGGAGGCGACACTCGACGCCCTGCGCGGATGGGCGACCTCGCTCGGTGACGAGAGCTNGAGCCGATTCGATCAGACCTGCTGCGGCACACCGTAGGTGACGACGGTGTTCCGGTCGGCGGTGACCGCCTTCAGGTACGGACGGATCATCACCGGTCCGATGGCTCCCGAGACCGAACCGTGCACACCGGCGATCCGGATGGTCGTCGAGCTGCCGTCGAACTCGAAGTCCTCGACGATCGGGACGGACGTGATGCCGCCCGGCTCGAGCGGGATCTCGATCTCCTGGGACGGGATGATGTCGCCACTGAGCGAACCACCCGACTCCAAGCCGAGATCGAGCGAGGCCCCACCTTCGTTGTCGAGAGAGAGGCCGATAACCGCACCGTTCTCCACGCCCCACGACAGACTCGGCGTGATGACGGTGACCGTCGCCCCCGGCAGCGCGACCGGGTAGCCGACCTGGAAACCGACCTCCACCGCCGTCCCGGCGAAGTTCGCCGCGTTCGGACCCGTGATCCGAACGGTCGCAACCTCATCGTGGAAGAACTCGACACTCAGCGGTGAGCTGTCGAGCGGCGGCACCGACTGTGTCGAGGTGTCGGCCTGGATCACTTCGATCGCGTGCCCTCCGTCCAACGGGAGGATCCGCGAGTTGTCGACAGCGGCCGCAGCCGTGCCGTGACTCGTCACTGCGGCGAGTACGGCGACCGCGCCCACCGAAGCCGCTCTGACGCTTCCACGAATCAGTTTGCGGGAGAATATTTTTGCCATTCCGCCGACCCCATCTCTGGCTGTACCTACGCAGTGGACTTCACACGGAGCACACCGAGCGTAAGAAGAAATCGAGACCTGCGGGTTGTTTTTCGATAACGAGATGACTGCGGTCGGGTGTCACATCCGTACCGTCAGTCACACGAGTAACACGCGACGCGCGATCTACCGCGGTCCGAACTGCCTGTCCCCCGCATCGCCGAGACCCGGCACGATGTACTTGTTCTCGTTGAGACCTTCGTCGACCGACGCCGCGACCAACCGGACCGGATGCCCCGAGGCGGCAAGGGCCTCGACGCCCTGCGGCGCCGCGACCACACAGATCGCGGTGATATCCGTGGCACCGCGTTGGGCGAGGATGTCGAGGGTGTGCACCATCGACCCCCCGGTCGCGAGCATCGGGTCGAGCACGAAGACGGGAAGACCCGACAGGTCCTCCGGCAGCGACTCCAGATAGGGCACCGGCTCGAAGGTCTTCTCGTCACGAGCGAGACCGACGAAACCGACCTGCGCCTGAGGAATCAGGGCGTGGGCCTGTTCGACCATGCCGAGACCGGCGCGAAGAACCGGGACGAGCAGCGGAGGCTGCTGCAAGCGCACTCCCGTCGTCACCGCGACCGGCGTCTTCACATCGAACGTCTCGGTGGGTGCATCGCGCACCGCCTCGTAGACGAGCATCTGGGTGAGCCGCCTCAACGCGTGCCGGAAGGCAGCGTTGTCGCTGCGTTCGTCGCGAAGGATGGTCAGGAGCGAAGCAGCGAGCGGGTGGTCGACGACGAGCGAATCCATGTCCGAAGGATAGAACGACGGAACCGATCGACAGTCGGGTGCGTCGAACCCGACAGGGACGGAACCGTCCGAAGGTGCCGAATCCCACAGGAACGACGCGAGAGGCGACGAGGTGACCGAGTACTCCGGCAGGGACGCGATACGGATCGACACGAGTGCCGTCGGCAGGTTCGGCGACGACGCCGCCGAACTGGCCGCGCGCCTGCACGAGGCCGCCGAACGGACACGGCACGGCGACCCCTCGGTGCTGAGCGCCGCACTGGGTCCGATCGGAGCATCCTTGCTCGCCGCGCTCACCGTGACCCACACCGCGCACGTGCGCGATCTCGGCCGGCTCGGCGACCTGCTCGGCGGGATGGGAGACGCTGCCAAGGCCTCTGCGACCGTCTACGAGCGGACCACCGACGACACCGCCGCACGACTCGGTTCCGTCGCGGAGTCACTGTGATCCCGGCCGATGCGCTCGTCGCGCCGCTGACCGGCCTGCTCGACGCGTTCGGCACCGCGGTGCCACCCGGCGTCGATCCGGGTGAGATGGTGCGCATCGGTGCGCAGTGGGCCGAGGAGGTGCACGCGGCCGGGCGCGACGCCGTCGCCGAGCTCGCCTGGGCCTGGGGTGGCCCGGCCGCCTCGCAGGCGATCGCGAGTGCCGAGCAGGTGCTCACCGACGTCCTCGCGGCGGCCGATCGTGGGGTGGCGCTGGCCGGGATCGCGCTCGAGGCGACCGTCACGGTGGTCACCGGTGCGGCCGAGATCGCTCGTCTCGTCGACTCGTTCGTCACCTTCGCCGAGCAGGCCGCACCCGTGACGTCGCTTCCCCAGGGGCAGCTCGCGCTCCTCGCAGTGGCGATCGACCACCTCGTCGCCGGGCTCGACGTGCTGACACGGGTGACCGGAACCCTCGCTGAGCTGACCGATCGGGCGTCCGCGCTCCTCCCGTCCGAGCCCTCCGCTCCCCCGATCGGCTCCGGCGACCACCGCGGCCCCGACCCGGCCGGTGACGAGCCACGCACGCTGCACACCTTCGGTGGAGGGTTCTCCGCGGGCGTGGAGGTGCGGCTCCCGGACGGCAGTGTCAGCCGGGCGCCGAACGAGACCGCGGCGGCAGCGGTGCGTCACGCCCTCGCCCAGCAGGGCACCCCGTACGTGTGGGGCGGCACGAGCCCCGGCTCCGGGCTCGACTGCAGCGGGCTGACGCAGTACGCCTACGCGCAGGCCGGCGTCGAACTGCCGCGGTTGGCCCAGGAACAGGACGTCGGCACGCGGGTGGATCCTGCGGCCGCCCTGCCCGGAGACCTCGTCGTGTGGGACGGGCACGTGGCGATGGTGGTGGGCAACGGCCTCATGGTCGAGGCGGGCGACCCCGTCTCCGTGTCGCCGATGCGCACCACCAACGGCGAAATGGCCTTCCACGGCGCCTACCGACCGACCGACGGTTGATCCTGGAGAATTCCGCACCGGAGGGGAACCGGCCGGGCTCGCGCTGCGTCCAACCCGGTATGGACAGCACGACGACGGAACCGATCACGGCCACCGCCCACAACCGGGCCGGGACGATCTCGGTGCGCACGACGGACGGTGGACTGCCGGTGGACCTTCGCATCGACCCCCGCGAGTTGCGTTACGGAGCACGGCAACTGGCCGATCAGATCCTCGCCCTGAACCGGCAGGCCGCTCTCGAGGCCGCGGTGGTCCGCGGCGAACGCCTCGCCGCCGAAGGTGTCCCCCGCGAGATCCTCGACCGGATGCGGCTGCCGTCCCGCGCCGACCTGGCGGACGGACCGACCGATCGTCGTGGAGGTCTCGTTCGATGAGCGAACGGATGGTGGAGGCGATCGTCGACCGGGCCCACGTCCGGCTCGATGCGCTCGAACGCACGGTGGAGAGGCTCAGCGCGGTCCGGGGCACCGCGAGCAGTCCCGACGGACGCGTGACCGCCCGTGTGGACGGTTCGGGAGCGCTCGAAGGACTCGAGCTGGCCGAGCCGATCGGCGGCACCGACCCCCGCGAACTGGCCGCGGTGATCCTCGCGACCGTGCACGAGGCCGCACGGCAGGCCGCTGCCGCGCGCGTCTCCGCGATGGACGAGCTCCGCGCGGCCCTCGACGCGAGCGACGCCGGTCCGGTCGCCGTCGGTCACCACCCGGTCACCGTCGGCGACCGTCCGGTAACGCGATGAAACCGATAGCGAGCCGCCCCCGGCTATATTCTCGGCGCCGACATGGCTAGGCTTCGCGCCATGGCTGGAGACATCGTCCCGATCGAGCTCGGTCTCACCGACGGCAACCTCGTGACGCTCTGGGCGCCGCGCTGGCGCGAAGGCGACGACGAGTGGGAGGCATTCCTCGGCCACGGCGACGATCTGTACGCCTTCCCGTCGGTCCCCGAGCTCGTCGCGTTCGTGCGTTCGGGTGCCGACAACGACCTCGTCGAGCACGAGGCGTGGCCGATCGTGTCCAAGCTCGCAGCCTCGGAGTTCGAACCCGACGAACCGCACACCTACGACCTCGTCGGCGTCCCCGAACTCGTGGCCGACGATCCGGATCCCGTGTCGGTGTCCGAGCTGCAGGACACCTTCGACATCGTGAGCATCCTCGGCGACGTCTGCGATCTCGACGTCGTGACGAAGTTCTTCGAACGCGAGGAGATCGACCTCCTGTTGCAGCACGGTGTCTCGGCCTTCCGCACGCGTGAGGGCCTCGACCTGTGGAATCGCGTCGGGACCGCGGTCGCGCAGGACTGGGACGGCGTGATCGACGCGCTCGACGCCGTGATCTCCACTCCCGACGTCGATGCCGCAGTGGTCGCCGAGATCGAATCCGAGCTCGTCGCGGTCGACGAGAACGAGGTCGAGGCCGACGACACGGTCGAGGACGTCGACGCCGACGACGAGTACGAGTTCATCGACACCGATGACGAGGACGACGAGGACGACGAGGACGACGGCTACGAGTTCTGGGCCCGGGTCGGCATCGATCCCATCCGGATCATCACGACCGACGGCACCTGGTACTCGCTGCGGTGCTACGTGAACGACGACGCCGTCTTCCTCGGCCACGACGGCACGATCGACGTCTTCCCGTCCGAGCGCGCGCTGGCCCGCCACCTCGCCGACAACCACGACCACGACCTCGCGACGCTCGAGCCGTACACGGAGATCCAGCTCGCCGCTGTCGACGGATCGCTCGACGTGACGGTCACCGACGACAACGTCTACGTGCTCACCGGGATCGCCGACGACATCGCTCAGGGCGTTGCGGCCGTCGACCCCGACCAGCTCGAACTCGCGGTCGAGTTGTTCGTCGACGCAGCGAACTTCGCGGACGACGACTCGACGGAGGCCGCGCTCGCCGCGTCCACGGAACTCGGCTGGTTCGTCAACCACGTGATCGAACCCGACTCGGGACGCACGGCACCCAAGCCGCCGTTCGACACCGAATCCCTCGCCTGGCGCGAGCTCGAGCGCGAGTTCGAAGCGCGAGTGCGTCGGCACTGACGCGGGTCGCGTCGGGTCGGCACTGACGCGGGTCGTCGGGTCGGCACTGACGCGGGTCGCGTCGGGTCGGCACTGACGCGGGTCGCGTCGGGTCGGCACTGACGCGGGTCGTCGGGTCGGCACTGACGCGGGTCGCGTCGGGTCGGCACTGACGGCAGCTCCACTCGGGCACTCCGGCGCGCGAAGTGGTCACAAGAGCGCGTTGTAGCGCGCTCCGATGACCATTTCCCGCTCCGCGCACCCATAGAGGTATCTGCGGGTCGCGGTCTCTACCCGACGAGGACGGCGTAGCCAGGCTTGATGACGTCGTCGATCAGGTCCAGCCGCTGGTCGAACGGGAGGAAGGCCGACTTCATCGCGTTGATCGTGAACCGTTCGAGGTCGACCCAGCCGTAGTCGAAGGTCTCGACGAGCCGCGCCATCTCCTGCGTCATCGTGGTGTCGCTCATCAACCGGTTGTCGGTGTTGACGGTGACGCGGAAGCGCAGGCGTGCCAGCAGGTCGAAGGGATGCTCGGCGAGGGTGCGCACCGCGCCGGTCTGCACGTTCGACGACGGGCACAGTTCGAGCGGGATGCGCTTGTCGCGGATGTAGTTCGCGAGCCGGCCCAGAGTGGCGGTTCCGTCGTCGTGCACTTCGATGTCGTCGACGATGCGCACACCGTGGCCGAGTCTATCGGTGCCGCAGAAGGCGACTGCTTCGTGGATGGACGGGAGCCCGAACGCCTCACCGGCGTGGATCGTGAAGTGCGCGTTGGCCGCGCGGGTGTACTCGAAGGCGTCGAGATGACGGCTGGGCGGGTTGCCCGCCTCGGCGCCGGCGATGTCGAATCCCGCCACGCCGCGGTCCCGGAAGCGCACGGCGAGTTCGGCGATCTCCAACGAGCGTGCAGCGTGCCGCATCGCGGTGAGCAGGCAGCGCACCCGGATGCGACGACCACCGGCGGCCACCTCCGATTCCCCGGCTCGGAAGCCTTCGAGGACGTGCTCGACGACCTCGTCCAGCGACAGTCCCTTCTCCAGGTGCTGCTCGGGCGCGAACCGCACCTCGGCGTACACCACGCCGTCGTCGGCGAGGTCGAGGACGCACTCGCGTGCGACGCGTTCGAGTCCTTCTGCCGTCTGCATCACGGCGACGGTGTGCTCGAACGTCTCGAGATAGCGCTCGAGCGACCCACTGTCGGCGGATTCGCGGAACCAGCGGGCGAGATCCGCTTCGGTGTCCGAGGGCAACGACCACCCGCACGCGTCCGCGAGTTCGAGGACCGTCCGGGGACGGAGTCCGCCGTCCAGGTGGTCGTGGAGGACCACTTTGGGTGCGGTGCGAACGAGTTCGGGAGTCAGACGGCCGTTCATGATCGGGACGGTAGTCGGCGGCGGCCGGNCCGGCCGCCGAGCCCCTACGCCCGGATCCGTTCGATCACGAGCGGCTGCCGATCGGGGGCCGTGTCGGAGATTCGGACACCGCCGCGGAGGGCGGCGAGCGCGTCGGGGATACGTCCCGGAGTGTCGGTGTGCAGCGTCGCGATCGGCTGCCCCGCGCGGACGCGATCACCGAGAACCGCGTGCAGTTCGATACCGGCCCCGGGCTGCACGTCCTGGCCCTGTCGTTCGCGACCGGCTCCGAGCCGCCACGCGGCGGTACCCACCGCGTACGCGTCGAGCTCGGAGAGCACCCCGTCCGCGTCGGCGTGGAAGGTCTCGGTGTGGGTCGCGACCGGCAACGGCGCTGTGGGGTCGCCACCCTGGGCGGCGATCATCGCATTCCACCGGTCCATCGCGGTGCCGTCGCGCAGCCGGTCGGCGGGGTCGACGTCGTCGACACCGGCGGCCTCGAGCATCTCGCGGGCCAGGGCCAGGGTCAGCTCGACGACGTCGTCGGGTCCGCCGCCGGCGAGCACCTCGACGGACTCCCGGACCTCCAGCGCGTTGCCCGCCGTACGCCCGAGCGGGCTGTCCATGCGGGTGAGCAGGGCCGTCGTGGGCAGCCCTTCGTCGGTGCCGAGCTCGACCATGGTGCGTGCCAGTTCGCGGGCCTCGCCGAGTTCCTTCATGAAGGCACCGCTGCCGACCTTCACATCGAGGACGAGGGCTCCGGTGCCCTCGGCGATCTTCTTGCTCATGATCGAGCTGGCGATGAGCGGGATCGATTCGACGGTCCCGGTGACGTCGCGCAGCGCGTAGAGCTTGCGGTCGGCGGGGGCGAGATCGGCACTCGCCGCGCACACGACCGCACCGACGGCCGGGTCGCTGAGGATCTCGGCGATCTCCGCGGTGGTCAGATCGGCCTTCCAGCCGGGGATCGCCTCGAGCTTGTCCAGGGTGCCGCCGGTGTGACCGAGACCGCGGCCCGACAATTGCGGGACCGCGACGCCGCAGGCCGCGACGAGCGGTGCGAGCGGCAGGGTGATCTTGTCCCCCACACCGCCTGTCGAGTGTTTGTCGACGGTGCGCAGGCCGAGAGCGGAGAAATCGAGACGACGACCGGAGTCGATCATGGCGGTGGTCCAGCGTGCCGTCTCGGCCCGGCTCATGCCGCGGAACCAGACTGCCATCGCCAGGGCCGACATCTGGGCGTCGGAGACGATCCCGTGGGTGAACGCCTCGATGACCCAGTCGATCTCGGCGCCGGAGAGCTCGTGTCCGTCGCGCTTGCGGCGGATGACGGTGACGATGTCAGGCACGGCGGTCCTCGTTCTCCCGCACGGCCGCCAGATCGTCGGGGCCGAACGCGTCGGGGAGGAGCTCGGAGAGGCGACGCGGGCCACCCTGGGCGTCGACCTCGAGATCGGGGCCGCCGTGTTCGAGGAGCACCTGCCGGCACCGGCCGCACGGGGTCAGGACGTGGCCTCGGGAGTCGCAGACGGCGACGGCCCGCAGACGCCCTCCACCCTGGGCGAACAAGTTACCGACGAGTACACATTCGGCACACAGGCCCAGTCCGTGTGAGACATTTTCCACATTGCACCCGAGGACCATCCGACCGTCGACGGTGAGGCCGGCAGCCCCCACCGGGAACCCGGAGTAGGGAGCGTAGGCTCGACCCATCACCTCATGTGCTTTGGCGCGCAACATTTTCCAGTCGATGTCCGGCATGGTTCCCCATCCTGTCACGGTGGCGTGGACGACGGTAGGCGACCCCCACCGCGCCAGATCACAGTTGGAAAGGCAAACCTAACTTCGCTTTTGGGGCCTGTACGAATGGCGCAGGAGATTAGTTCCCGAGTTTGGGATGGGTCTAGAGTCGATCCAAGTCGGTTCAGGTTCACGTCGGGCCCGTACTGCGGAATCCCCCACAGGTAGGAGCAGCTCGACGCGTCCACCATTGACGTTGGAGGCACAGCACTCGATGAGCAGCACGACTGAAGCCGCCCCCGCAAAGGCGGGGCGCACACGGTCGCTTTACCGGGGAGACCCCGGCATGTGGTCCTGGGTATTGCACCGGATCACGGGCGTGGCGACATTCTTCTTCCTTTTCGTCCACGTCCTCGACACCGCACTCGTCCGGGTCAACCCCGAGACCTACGACGCGGTGATCGATACGTACAAGAACCCGATCGTCGGCCTCATGGAGCTCGGCCTGGTCGCGATGGTCCTGTACCACGCACTCAACGGCCTGCGGGTCATGCTCGTGGACTTCTGGTCGAAGGGCCCGAAGTACCAGCGCGTGATGCTCTGGACGATCCTCGCGATCTGGTTCGTGGTGATGATCCCCGCGGCCGTTCGCATCCTCTTCAACACGTTTGCGGGGCACTGACATGACCGAAGCGAAGACTCTGGGTAAGGAATACGACCGGCCCGCAGGCCTCGACAACCCGCGCACGCCGCGGCGTGCCGCGAAGAACAACTTCGAGCTCTACGCCTGGTTGTTCATGCGCCTGTCCGGCCTGGCCCTGATCATCCTGGTCCTCGGTCACCTCTTCATCATGCTGATGCTCGATGACGGCGTGCACCGCATCAACTTCGCGTTCGTCGCAGGCCGCTGGTCCAGCCCGTTCTGGCAGATCTGGGACCTGTCGATGCTGTGGCTCGCACAGCTCCACGGCGGTAACGGTCTGCGCACCGTCATCGCGGACTACGCACGTAAGGACTCCACCCGGTTCTGGCTCAACACGATCCTCGTCGTGTCGATGATCCTGATCATGGGCCTGGGCACCTACGTGATCTTCACCTTCGACCCGAACATCACGGCGAGCTAGGGGAGCCGAACCTTCATGCAGGAACATCGTTACGACGTAGTCATCGTCGGCGCCGGCGGCGCCGGCATGCGTGCGGCCATCGAAGCCGGCCCGCGTGCGCGCACCGCAGTGCTCACGAAGCTCTACCCCACCCGCAGCCACACCGGCGCCGCTCAGGGTGGCATGTGCGCCGCCCTCGCGAACGTCGAAGAGGACAACTGGGAGTGGCACACCTTCGATACCGTCAAGGGTGGCGACTACCTGGTCGACCAGGACGCTGCGGAGATCATGGCCAAGGAGGCCATCGACGCCGTTCTCGACCTCGAGAAGATGGGTCTTCCGTTCAACCGGACGCCCGAGGGCAAGATCGACCAGCGTCGCTTCGGTGGTCACACCCGCGACCACGGTAAGGCCCCGGTCCGTCGCGCGTGCTACGCCGCCGACCGCACCGGCCACATGATTCTGCAGACGCTGTACCAGAACTGCGTCAAGCACGACGTCGAGTTCTTCAACGAGTTCTACGCGCTCGACATCACCCTCACCGAGACCGAGAACGGTCCCGTCGCGACGGGTGTCATCGCGTACGAGCTCGCGACCGGCGAGATCCACGTCTTCCACGCCAAGGCCATCGTCTTCGCGACGGGCGGCTCGGGCCGTATGTACAAGACGACGTCGAACGCCCACACCCTCACAGGTGACGGCCTCGGCATCATCTTCCGCAAGGGCCTGCCGCTCGAGGACATGGAGTTCCACCAGTTCCATCCGACGGGCCTGGCCGGTCTCGGCATCCTCATCTCGGAGGCCGTGCGTGGTGAGGGCGGCATCCTCCGCAACGCCGACGGCGAGCGGTTCATGGAGCGCTACGCCCCCACCATCAAGGACCTCGCGCCCCGCGACATCGTCGCCCGCTCGATGGTGCTCGAGGTGCTCGAGGGTCGCGGCGCCGGACCGAACAAGGACTACGTCTACATCGACGTGACCCACCTCGGCGAGGACGTCCTCGAGGAGAAGCTCCCGGACATCACCGAGTTCTCCCGCACCTACCTCGGTGTCGACCCCGTCACCGAGCTCGTGCCGGTGTTCCCGACCTGCCACTACGTCATGGGCGGTATCCCGACCAACGTCGACGGCGAGGTCCTCCGGGACAACGAGAACGTCGTGCCCGGCCTGTACGCGGCCGGCGAGTGCGCGTGCGTGTCCGTCCACGGCGCCAACCGTCTCGGCACCAACTCGCTGCTCGACATCAACGTCTTCGGTCGTCGCGCCGGCATCGCCGCCGCGGAGTACGCCAACAGCACGAAGCACGTCGAGATGCCCGAGCAGCCGACGAAGTACGTCGACGACTGGCTCGATCTGATCCTGCACCAGGGCGGCAAGGAGCGGGTGGCCGACATCCGCACCGAGCTGCAGCAGACGATGGACAACAACGCGTCGGTGTTCCGCACCGAGGAGACGTTGACGCAGGCGCTCAACGACATCCACGAGCTGAAGAAGCGCTACAAGGAGATCACCGTCCACGACAAGGGCAAGCGCTACAACAGCGACCTGCTCGAGGCGCTGGAGCTCGGCTTCCTCCTCGAGATGGCCGAGGTCACCGTCGTCGGCGCGCTGAACCGCAAGGAATCGCGTGGCGGACACGCCCGCGAGGACTACCCGAAGCGCGACGACGAGAACTTCCTCAAGCACACCATGGCGTACAAGGTGGGCGAGGAACTGATCTCCGACATTCGCCTGGACTACAAGCCGGTGGTCCAGACCCGGTACGAGCCCATGGAGCGTAAGTACTGATGACAACCATCGAGAAGACCGACACGGGCGCGTCGACACTGCCACCCGTGCCCGAGGGCGCGACGATGGTCACCCTCAAGATCGCCCGGTTCAACCCGGAGGACGACAAGGGTCAGCACTGGGATTCGTTCCAGGTGCCGGCGCTGCCGTCCGACCGTCTGCTCAACCTGTTGGGCTACGTCAAGGGTTACCTCGACGGCACGCTCACCTTCCGTCGCAGCTGCGCCCACGGCGTGTGCGGCTCGGACGCGATGCGTGTCAACGGCGTCAACCGTCTCGCCTGCAAGATCCTCATGAAGGACATGCTGGACAAGAACGGCAAGGACGTCACGATCACGATCGAGCCGATCCGTGGCCTTCCGGTCGAGAAGGACCTCGTCGTCGACATGGAGCCCTTCTTCGACGCCTACCGCGCCGTGAAGCCGTTCCTCATCGCCTCCGGCAACGAGCCGACCCGCGAGCGTATCCAGTCGCAGGCCGACCGTGCCCGGTTCGACGACACCACCAAGTGCATCCTGTGCGCGTGCTGCACCACTTCGTGCCCGGTGTACTGGAGCGACGGCAGCTACTTCGGCCCCGCCGCGATCGTCAACGCGCACCGGTTCATCTTCGATTCGCGTGACGAGGGTGCCTCCGAGCGGCTGGACATCCTCAACGACAAGGAAGGCGTGTGGCGCTGCCGCACCACCTTCAACTGCACCGACGCGTGCCCCCGTGGCATCCAGGTGACGAAGGCGATCCAGGAGGTCAAGCGCGCGCTCATGTTCGCTCGCTGATCACCTCGCACGACAGCAGGTCCGTCCCTTCGGGGACGGGCCTGCTGTCGTCTGTGCCCACTCCCCTGTGCCCACTCCCCTGTGCTCTGTTGCCGGTGGCCGCACTGATGCGGATCAGCGTCCGCGTGCGAACAGGAAGCCCGCGACCCACCCGATCGCGAAGATGATGACGAGCACCAGCCACAGCGGTGCCTGCAGCGAGATCCAGAAGAGGTCGATGCTCGTACTGTTGCGGTTCTGGAGAACGAACAGCGCAGCGAGCAGGACCAGGACGGCCGCGAGCACTCTGCGCGGAGTCACCCGGAACGAGCGTTGGGGCGCGGCGGATCGCGTCTGTTTTGCCACGCCTCCATCGTCGCCCGTCCGCGGCACGATCGGCACCCCCGAACCGGGTTTTCACCCCGGGAGTTCGCTCATTTCCTCCGGAAGCGCAGCCCGGCGAGGAGTCCACCGACCACGCCCGCACCGAGGAGTGCGGCGCCGCGGCGCGCGTCGAGACCCTCGTGCACCTCGAGGCGAGGCGTGATGACCGCCCCCGTGGGCGCGGGATGGTGTGCGAGTGCGAGGCTCGCTCGGGACGTCGCTGCGAACGCGGTGCAGAAGAGCACCAGGCGTGCCGTGAGGTTACCGAACACGAGGATGCCGAGGATCGGGCCGAAGGCGACGCCCGCCGGCCCGTTGAGCACACGTTCGAGGTAGATCGAACCCGTCTGCTTGAGCAGTTCGAAACCGATCCCGGCGATCACACCCGCGACGAGCGCGCTGCGGAACGGAACGGGTTCGCGGGGCAGGCGAGCGATCACCCAGGTGAACACCAGACCGGTGGCGGCAGTGGCCGTCACCAGAGCCAGAATTCGCAGACCCACGCCGATGCCGACGAGATTCTCCATGTTGAGCAGCTCGACGATCCTGCGTGCGATCGGCCCGCTGCTCAGCGCCGAGAGCCCCAACGACACGGTCATCGCGAGTCCGAGACTGAGAAGTGCGCCCCCGTCGCGCAGCTTCACCACGAAGAAGTTGCCCTTGTCGCGCGGGTGCTCCCACATGGCGGTGAGGGCTTCGCGGAGATTCGTGATCCAGCCCAGACCGGCATACGAGGCGGTGAGCAGGCCGATCAGGCCGACCGCGCCGCGGGATTCGATCGCCGAGTCGATCAGGCTCTGCACGGTGCCGCCGAGCTGACCGGGAATGTTCTCGGAGATGACCTGCCGGATCTGGTCGAGCAGTTCCGGCCGCCCGGCGAGCACGAAACCTGCCAGGGAGAACACGACCATGATGATCGGGACGATCGCCAGCACCGTGAAGTAGGTCAGACCGGCCGCGTAGTAGTCGCCCTTGTTCTCCTGGTACCGAACCCCGGCCCGGAGGATGCGGTCGAGCACCGGATGGGCCGCGCGTTGACGCTCGAGAAATCCCGGCTTCTCGTCGGGTTCGCCGGCCATCCGGGTGCTCCTTCGTCTAGGTCCGCGGCAGGAAACCCACCTTGTCATAGACCTGCGCCAAGGTGCGGGATGCGACCTCGCGAGCGCGGTCCGCGCCGCCCGCGAGAATGAGGTTCAGTTCGGCCGGGTCGGCCAGGTACTCGTCGACCTTGGTGCGGATCGGGGTGACGAACTCGGTGAGGACCTCTGCGGTGTCGGCCTTCAGATCGCCGTAACCCTTGCCCTCGTAGCCGGCGACGAGTTCGTCGACGCTGCGACCCGACAGCGCAGACTGGATCGTGAGCAGGTTCGACACCCCGGGCTTGTTCTCCCGGTCGAAACGGATTTCGCGCTCGTTGTCGGTCACCGCGGAGCGGATCTTCTTCGCCGACACCTTCGGATCGTCGAGGAGATTGATCAGGCCCGCGTCGGTCGCCGCGGACTTGCTCATCTTCGACGTCGGATCCTGCAGGTCGTAGATCTTCGCGGTCTCCTTCACGATCGTCGGCTCGGGGACGACGAAGGTCTTGCCGAAGCGGGAGTTGAAGCGCTGCGCGAGATCTCGCGTGAGTTCGAGGTGCTGACGCTGGTCCTCCCCCACCGGCACGTGGCTCGCGCGGTAGAGCAGGATGTCGGCGGCCATGAGGATCGGATAGGTGAACAGGCCGACGCCGGCGTGCTCGGTGCCCTGCTTGGCCGACTTGTCCTTGAACTGCGTCATCCGGCTGGCCTCACCGAAACCGGTGATGCAGCTCAGGACCCAGGCGAGCTCGGCGTGCTCGGGCACCTGGCTCTGCACGAACAGCACGGACTTCTCCGGATCGATACCGATCGCGAGCAGCTGCGCCACGGAGACGAGCACTCGCTTGCGCAGCAGCTTCGGCTCGTGCGGAACGGTGATCGCGTGCAGATCGGGGATGAAGTAGAAGGCGTCGTTCTCGTCCTGCGCCGGAACCCACTGCGCCAGCGCCCCGAGAAAGTTCCCGAGGTGGAACGAATCCGAGGTGGGCTGGATGCCGGACAGCACACGGGGGCGGGCCTTCGGCTTCGTGGCGTTCTGTTCTGCAGTGCTCGACATGCCGTCGATGATTCCACGCAGGCCACGCCGCGCTGCGACCGAGGTGGGCACTTCTGCGCCGATCCGCAGAAGCGGTCAGCGATCGAAGGTCACGGTCACCGGTGCATGGTCGGACCAGCGCTGGTCGTAGCTCGCTGCGCGTTCGACGCGGGCCTCGCTCGCGCGGGCCGCCAGGCCCGGGGTCACGAGGTGGTAGTCGATGCGCCAGCCTGCGTCGGTGTCGAATGCCTTGCCGCGGTACGACCACCACGAATAGGGGCCCGCGACGTCGCCGTGGAGGTCGCGCACCACGTCGCGCCAACCGGCCTCGAGGAGGTCGCCGACCCACGCGCGCTCCTCGGGCAGGAAGCCGGACTTCTTGACGTTGCCCTTCCAGTTCTTGATGTCCCGCTCGGTAGGGGCGATGTTCCAGTCGCCGCACACCACCATGTCGCGACCTGCGGCCGCCACCGCGGCGTACCGCTCGGCGAGGTAGGTCGCGAAGCTCTTCATGAAGTGTTCCTTCTCGTCCTGCTTCGGCGTCTGTGCTTCACCGGTCGGCAGATAGAGGCTTCCCACCGTCACGTCGCCGAAGTCGGCCTCGATGTAGCGGCCGGCCGAGGCGAACTCGTCGACGTCGAATCCGACGCGGACGGCGTCCGCCGGTACACGCGAGAGGATCGCCACCCCAGCGCGGCCCTTGGCCGAGGACTCCGCGCCGACACAGTGCCATCCGGCCTCCAGTGCCGGGGCGATCGCGGCGTGGAACTGCTTCTCGGTGGCCCGCACCTCCTGCAGGCACACGATGTCGGCGGCCGACGAGGCGAGCCAGTCGACGAGACCCTTGGCTGCGGCTGCGCGCACGCCGTTGACGTTCACGGTGGTGATCACGAGAGGCACCGGGTCACCGTAGCCGACGCCGGCGACGCCACTGCTCCACCGTGGAAGGAGCCTGCCGTGAGAGTGGCTCACCCCACGACCGGGAGTTCCACAAGACGGAACAAATTCACCACTTTCTCTCATTCAGCGGAACGTCCCGAGAGTCTTCCTGGGAAAACACTCATTTGATCCATTCTGCGGATTGTTCGAACCGTTCTGTGGACCTAGAGTGACTCGCATGACACAGGCATCGACGGTCACCGGAGCCGACGGCGGCGTGCGGAGCGTCGCCCGCGCGTTCGATCTGCTCAACGCATTCGACGCCGAGCACCCGATCCGGACGCTGCGCGAACTCGCCGGGATCACCGGGCTCCCCAAGTCGACGGTGGTGCGCCTGCTGGGCACCCTCACCGTGCAGGGGATCGTCGCCACCCGCGGTGACTCGACGACCTACAGCGTCGGCCCCGCCTTCCTGCGCTGGATCGGTCTGGCCGATGCGATGTGGGAGATCGGTGCCGAGGCACGGCGATCGATGACGGAACTGCGCGATCGCTGCGGAGAGACCGTCAACATCTACATCCGCCAGGACCTGCACCGACTCTCCGTCGCTCAGGTCGAGGGCACGACGACGGTCCGCAGCGTCGTCCAGGTGGGCGCGCAGTACCCGCTCGTCGTCGGCGCCGCCGGCCGGATCCTGCTCGGTGGCTGCCCGGACGACGTCCTTCAGGCTCTCGCCGAGCAGGAGGGCACGACGAGCACGGCAGACCTGAGGTCCGAGGCCGCCGGAGCGCGGGAGGCGGGTTACGCCATCACCCACGGCGATCGGGAGCTGGGCGCTTCCGCGGTCGCCGCGCCGATCCTGTCCGCCGACGGCCGTGTCATCGCAGCCCTGTCGATCAGTGGCCCCACGTCGCGCTTCACCGCCGACCGGGTCGCCGCCTATGTCGATGCCGTAACCGACACCGCCCGGCAGATCAGTGCTGCCGGGCTCGGAACCGTGGAGGCCTTCCTGTGACCACCAACCTTCTCGAGGGCGTGCGCGTCCTCGACATGACCAACGTCCTGGCCGGACCCTTCGCGGGCTACCAACTGGCCCTGCTCGGCGCGGATGTCGTCAAGGTGGAGACCGCCGGCAGCGGCGATCTGGCCCGCCAGCTCGGCGCCGACCCCGACCTCAGCGCCGAGTACATGGGGGTGTCCTTCCTCGCCCAGAACGCCGGCAAGCGCTCGGTCACGGTCAACCTCAAGACCGAGGGCGGCAAGAAGGTCTTCGAGCAGTTGCTCGCGGACGCCGACGTGCTGTTCGAGAACTTCCGCCCGGGCGTACTCGCCCGCCTGGGCTTCGACCGGGAACGTCTGCACGAACTCAATCCGCGGCTGATCTACTGCGCTGTCTCGGGATTCGGCGCCACCGGTCCGATGAGCAGCCGACCCGCCTACGACCAGGTGGTCCAGGGACTGTCCGGCATCATGAGCGTCACCGGCGACACCGAATCCGCGCCGCTGCGCGTCGGCTATCCCGTCTGCGACAGCTTCGGCGGTATGGCCGCGGCCATGACGGTGTGCGCCGCCATCGTCCGCCAGCGACAGACCGGACAGGGCGCGTATCTGGACACGTCGATGCTCGACGCGGCCATCACGTCGATGGGCTGGGTGGTCTCCAACCATCTGGTGACCGGCAAGGATCCGGTGCCGATGGGCAACGAGAACATGACCTCGGCGCCGTCGGGCGCGTTCCGGACTGCCGACGGCGTCCTGAACATCGCTGCGAACAAGCAGGAACAGTACGAGATCCTGTGCAAGGTGCTCGGCCGCGAGGAGCTCGTCACCGACCCCCGTTTCGTCACCCGCGAGGACCGCAAGCGCAACCGCGAGATCCTGCGCGACGAACTCGAGATCTCCCTCAAGGAGAAGACGGCGGCCGAGTGGGACGAGATCCTGCTCGACACCGGCGTTCCCGCTGCGCCCGTCGCTCCGGTGTCGGAAGCGCTGCGCTCGGATCAGATCCGCCACCGCGGGTTGATCTCCGAACTGGACGTGGCGGCCGGATCCGGCACGGTCCAGGTCCTCGGTCTGCCCACGCACGTCGACGGTGAGGCGGTCCGTCCTGATACTGCACCGCCGACGCTCGGAGAGCACACCGACGAGATCCTCCGCGAGATCGGTTTCAGTGACGAGCAGATCACCCGCTTCCGGGAAGAAGGCGCGGTATGACGACCGATCCCTTCCGCTCTCTGACCGCTCTGCCGGTCGCGGACGAGGCCGGCACTCCCCTGCACTACTACAGCCTGGCCGAGGCCGAAGCGCACGGCGCCGGATCGATCTCCGACCTGCCGTGGTCGCTGAAGACCCTCGTCGAAGGAATCCTGCGTCACCAGGGTCATCCGCAGGCGCTGTCCGAGCACGTCCACGCCGTCACCCGCCGCGACGAGACGGCCGCGATCCCGTTCTTCCCGGGTCGCGTGCTGTTCCAGGACGCCTCCGGAATCCCGGTGCTGGCCGACATGATCACCCTGCTCGAACGTGCCCGGGCCGAGGGGCTGGACACGTCCGCACTGGAACCGGCGCTGCCCCTCGACCTGGTCGTGGATCACGCACTCGAGGTGGACGAGTACGCGAATCCCGAAGCGGCACTTCGCAACATCGATCTGGAATACGAGCGTCACCGCGATCGGTACCGCTTCCTGCGCTGGGCGCAGGACCGGCTTCCCGGTCTTCGGGTCGTGCCGCCGGGGCTCGGGATCTGTCACCAGTTGAACCTCGAGGTCCTCGCGCCGGTGGTGACCACGACCGAATCCGAGGGCCGTCACGTCGCAGCGTTGGACAGCCTGGTCGGCACCGACTCGCACACCACGATGATCAACGCACTCGGCGTCACCGGCTGGGGCGTCGGCGGCATCGAGGCCACCGCCGCGGCTCTCGGGCAGGCGGTCATGATCCGCGTGCCCCGCGTCGTCGGCATCGAACTCACCGGACGTCTCGCCCCCGGGGTGTTCGCCTCCGATCTCGCCCTCACCCTCGCCGAGAAGCTGCGCGCACTGAACGTCGTCGGCGCCGTCGTCGAGTTCCACGGTCCGGGCCTGGAGGCACTGTCGGTGCCCGACCGCGCGACCGTTGCCAACATGGCACCCGAATACGGGGCGACGATGGCGTGGTTCCCCGCCGATCGCCGGACGATCGAGTACCTGGCCGCGACGGGCCGCTCCCCCGAGCGTGTCCGTCTCGCCGAGCAGTATCTGAGGGCCCAGGGCCTGTTCCGCACCCCGAGCAGCCCGGCACCCCGGTTCGAGACCGGCCTGTCGATCGACCTCGGGAGCATCACCACCATCCTCGCCGGCCCGTCCCGGCCCCACGACGCCTTGTCGCCCGCCGAGGTTCCGGCCTCCCGCGGCGAGAGCGGACCGCTCGGCGGTGACACTGTGTCCCTCCGGGACGGCGACACTGCGTCCCTCCGGGACGGCGACACCGTGTCCCCACGGAACGGCGACATCGCGATCGCCGCGATCACCAGCTGCACCAACACATCCAATCCTCGGTCGCTGGTCGCGGCGGGGTTGTTGGCGCGCAACGCCGTCGCGGCCGGTCTGCGTCCACCGGCCTGGACGAAGACGTCGTTCACGCCCGGCTCGCGGGCGGCCGNCCGCCGATCTGCTGGCCTCGGCGGGTCTGCAGGAGCACCTCGACCGGCTCGGCTTCCAGGTCGCGGGATTCGGATGCGGCACGTGCATGGGCAATTCCGGGCCGCTCAGCCCGGCCCTGTCCGGAAGCGACCGGGCGAAGGACACCGCGCTCGCGGCGGTGTTGTCGGGCAACCGCAACTTCACCGGACGTATCCATCCGGCCGTCGCGCACGCCTACCTCGCCTCCCCCGCGATGGTCGTGGCCTACGCCCTCGCCGGCAACGTCCGCATCGACGTGACGAGCGAACCGATCGGGCGGGCCGAGGACGGCACCGACGTCACCCTCGCCGACCTGTGGCCCTCCGACGAGGAGATCGACGCGCTGCTGGCCGAGCACGAGGCCACCGCACTCGGGCGCGACGCGCACCGGGAGTTGACCACCGCGCGCTGGCAGGAACTCGAGTACCCCCGCGGCGAGCACTACCGCTGGGACGGGGAGGCCGGCAGCATCCGCCGGCCACCCTTCACCGACCCGGAGTTGACGTCTCCCACCCTCACCGGGGATCTGACCGCCCGCCCCCTGCTGGTCCTCGGCGATGCGGTCACCACCGACCACATCTCGCCGGTCGCACGGGTCCTGCCCGACTCCGCAGCGGGGCGTTGGCTCCGCGAGCGCGGTGTGAGCGACCGGGCGCTGGGCACCTTCAGCTCCCGGCGACTCAATCACGACGTCATGATCCGGGGTGGCTTCGCCAACACCCGCCTCGCGAACCTGCTCGTGCCCGAGAAGCAGGGTGGCTGGACGCGCACGGCACCCGGCGAGGAGCCGGTGCCCGTCCACGAGGCCGCCGAGTACCACCGCCGGCAGGGCACTCCGGTCGTGGTGGTCGCCGGTGAACTCTACGGCGCCGGATCGGCGCGGGACTGGGCTGCGAAGGTCACTCGGCTGCTCGGCATCCGCGCCGTTCTCGCCCGCAGCTTCGAACGCATCCACCGCACCAATCTGGTCGCGATGGGCGTCCTGCCGATCCAGTGGCAGGGACCTGCCCCGGAAACCTTCGACGGCAGTGAGGAGATCGACCTGCTCGGACTGGCCGATCTCGGATCGACCACCGAGATCACCGTCCGGGTCCGCCGTGCGGGCGAGATCGTGTGGGAGGGCACGGCGATCTGCCGGATCGACACTCCCCTCGAGTGGGAATGGCTGCGCGCCGGGGGTCTGTTCGGCCACCTGCTGACCGAGCAGACGGAGCGGCAGCGGGCAACGGAGCCCGAACCGGTGGGCGCACACCGGTAGACGAGTGGGTCGATGGGGACGTCCTTCGAGGAGGACGTCCCCATCGTCATGTCCGGTCCGCCGTAGCGACGCGGGCGACGGTGCGGGCCCGCACGATCAGATGACGGAGCGGCGGGACGGAACCCTCCGGTCGACCGTTCCTCCGGCCACCGTCGACCTCGGCGCGCCGCACCCGGTATCGCTCGCGCAGCACCGCGGCGCGCAGGGCGGCGGTGACACCCGGGAAGCGACCCCGACGGCCCACCCCGACGGTGCCGAGGAGCAGGACAGCGGCCGGCAGGATTATCCAGGCATACAGGACGGCGGCGGAGGCGATCGCCTCGGCGACGGCGTCCTCGTCGAGTGCCGCCCACACGATTCCCGCGCCGACCACGACGTAGAGGGTGCCGCCCAGGGCCGCGGCCAGGACGGCGCCGACGTATCGGCGGAGCAACCAGCAGCGGACCGTCCACAGCACGAGGACGACGGCCGTGAACATCGTGATCGCGGACGTGACCACCACGAAGAGGACGTCCGAGGAATCCAGGAGGGGCCCGGAACCCGACTCGTCGTCGAACACCACGATCATGAGGAGCCCCGTCACCACCGTGACGACGGCCAGGATCGCGAGTTCGACGGCGAGCGCCGCAAAGGGGTGGCCGGCGACCCGCGGGTCGCCCGGTCGCAGCCTCGCTGCCGTGGCGAGCAATTCACGTCGGCGCAGCAGCGACGCCTCCCGGCGCAGACGACGGCGGGCACCGACGCCGCGTTGGGTCGCGAGGAACAGGTCCTGGCTGAGTACCACGATCACGAAGACCGCCGGGAACAGCAGCAGCGCCGCCAGATCCACGGAGTGCGGGAGACCGTCGAGCAGCGCTGCGACGAAGGTCATCGTCGCCCCGACACCGAACACCGACCCACACAGTTCGAGGTGTTCGAGGCGCAACGCCTCGGTCGATCGGGACGAACCCTCGGCGGCGATGGCCGGTCCGAGCGACCACGCGATGAGATTGAGCGCGATGACGAGGGCGGCGAGCACCCCGAGGACGGCGGCGGCCTCACCCATCGTGAGGGTGGTGAGCACGCCGCTGCGCACCGGCGTAGACCGGTCGTAGGCCAGTTCGTCGGTGCGGCGGGCGATCGCGTGGATCAGACTCGGCGCGAGCGCGACGGGCAGGTAGGCCAGCGCCGAGCCGAACATCAGCATCCACACCCGGGTCCAGAACCGCCGGCGGGCGTGCGCTCCGCCGCGGGCTTCGGAGTCGGTGGCAGCGGTGGTCACGGCCGTCCTCCTCCCGGGCCCTACGGTGATGCGACTGACAGTGGTACACGAAACGGTAGCCGGTGCCGTGAGTGCTCGGGAACACGACACGGGACGCCCGATTGGGGCGTCCCGTGTACGTGCTGTCGAGAACGGAGCGGAAGATCAGGCGCGAGCCTTCTGCAGGTTCTCGTCGAGTGCGGCGAGGAACTCCTCGGTGGTCAGCCAGCCCTGCTCGGGGCCGACGAGTAGTGCGAGGTCCTTGGTCATCTGACCGGCTTCGACGGTCTTGATGACGACGTCCTCGAGCTGCTGCGCGAACTCGATGACCTCGGGGGTGTTGTCCAGCTTGCCGCGGTGCTCGAGGCCACGGGTCCAGGCGAAGATCGACGCGATCGGGTTGGTCGACGTCGGCTTGCCCTGCTGGTGCTGACGGTAGTGCCGGGTGACGGTGCCGTGTGCGGCCTCCGCCTCGACGGTCTTGCCATCCGGGGTCATCAGGACGGAGGTCATCAGCCCCAGCGAGCCGTAGCCCTGCGCGACGGTGTCGGACTGGACGTCGCCGTCGTAGTTCTTGCAGGCCCAGACGTAGCCGCCCTCCCACTTGAGGGACGATGCGACCATGTCGTCGATGAGGCGGTGCTCGTAGGTGAGACCGGCGGCGTCGAACTCCGCCTTGAACTCTTCCTCGTAGATCCGCTGGAACTCGTCCTTGAACATGCCGTCGTAGGCCTTCAGGATCGTGTTCTTGGTCGACAGGTAGACCGGGTAGTTGCGCTGCAGGCCGTACGAGAGCGAGGCGCGCGCGAAGTCCTGGATGGACTTCTTGTAGTTGTACATACCCATCACGACGCCGCCGTCCTCGGGGATCTGGCAGACCTCGTGCTGGATCGGCTCGCTGCCGTCCTCGGGCGTGAAGGTGATGGTGACGGTGCCCGGGCGGTCGACCTTGAAGTCGGTGGCGCGGTACTGATCGCCGAACGCGTGACGGCCGACGATGACGGGCTTGGTCCAGCCCGGCACCAGACGCGGCACGTTCGAGATGATGATGGGCGCGCGGAAGATGGTGCCGCCGAGGATGTTACGGATGGTGCCGTTGGGCGACCGCCACATCTTCTTCAGGCCGAACTCCTCGACACGCGCTTCGTCGGGGGTGATGGTGGCGCACTTGACGCCGACGTTGTGCTTCTTGATGGCGTTCGCCGCATCGACCGTCACCTGGTCGTCGGTGGCGTCGCGGTTCTCCACGCCGAGGTCGTAGTACTCGAGATCCACGTCCAGGTACGGGTGGATCAGCTTGTCCTTGATGAACTGCCAGATGATGCGGGTCATCTCGTCGCCGTCGAGCTCGACGACCTTACCTTCAACCTTGATCTTGGACATATGCGCTTCGTGTCCTCCTAGGACGTTTCTGTAGGTCCCCAATCGACCGCACTTTGTGGGTGCGGTCGCCGTCGGCTCGCGAGCAGCGAGCATGGCCGTGTCCACGTCCTGGACCGCGGCCAAACATGACAAGCGTACTGCTATTGCCGACGACCGCAAAGCGCCTCGTCCCACCCCCACGCCCTACCGACCGGTAACTTTCCTGCTGGTCAGGGATGTTCAGAGGGTGCACAAGACCCTGCAACGGAGAGTCGCTAGACTGCCGGGAAAGTCATGAGTGCCAGCGTCAAGCCCCGGCTTGCTGGCCGGCAACCCTCCGACCGGGGTGGGGTGCTCCGGGTGATGACACGGTCGGTGGAACCCCACCGACAAGCCTGTTGTCGGGAGGACTGAGATGATGATGTGCTGTCGCACGCAAGCCACGATCACACCTCCCATCACCGCCGGAAGGACACGATGACCGACATCCGCAGCCGGCGCTGCCAGCCCACCGCGAGCCTCGAGGCGGTCATCTCTTGACGGCGGGCACCGAGCGGCGTCGCGTCGAACTGCCCCCGGCGGACGGACGCCTCGACACCATCGACATCGGCGATCTCGCGCTCGAGAGCGGCGAGACGCTGCCGAACGTCACCGTCGCCGTGCAGAGGTGGGGCGAACTGTCCCCCGCCCGCGACAACGTGGTGCTCGTCGAACACGCCCTCACCGGCGACTCGCACGTCACCGGCCCCGCCGGACCGGACCATCCGTCCCCCGGCTGGTGGTCGGGCATGGTCGGCCCCGGTGCTCCGATCGACACCGACCGCTGGTGCGTGGTCTCGACGAACATCCTCGGCGGGTGCCGCGGCACCACCGGCCCCGGCAGCACCGCACCCGACGGCAAGGCATGGGGATCCCGCTTCCCGCTGATCACCGTGCGCGACCAGGTGGCGGCCGAGGTGGCGCTGCTCGACAGGCTCGGCATCGACGTCCTCGCCGCCGTGACCGGCGGATCGATGGGTGGCATGCGCACCCTCGAGTGGATCATCGCGTACCCGGAGCGGGTGCGAGCGTCGCTCGTCCTCGCCACCGGTGCCCGCGCGACCGCCGACCAGATCGGCACCCAGACCGCGCAGATGGCTGCCATCACGGCCGACCCCGACTGGCATGGCGGCGACTACTACGGCACGGGGCGGCGTCCCGAAGCCGGACTCGCCATCGCCCGGACCATCGCGCACCTCACCTACCGGACCGAACTCGAACTCGACACGCGCTTCGGGAATCTCCCCCAGGACGACGAGGACCCGTGGCGCGGCGGCCGGTACGCCGTGCAGAGCTATCTCGAGCACCAGGCGCGCAAGCTCGTCGCGCGTTTCGATCCCGGTACCTACGTGGTGTTGTCCGACGTGATGAACCGGCACGACGTCGGGCGCGGACGCGGCGGCGTCGAGGCCGCACTCGCGTCCACCCCGGTCCCGACGATCGTCGCCGGCGTCGACTCCGACCGCCTGTACCCCCTGCGCCTGCAGCAGGAGATCGCCGATCTGCTCCCGGGGTCGGACGACCTGCGAGTGCTCGTCTCCCGCGACGGGCACGACGGATTCCTCACCGAGGCCGACGAGGTCGCGAAGCTCCTCGTCGAACTGATGAAGCTCGCCGAGGGCTAGTCGGTTCCCAGCGGGTCGATCGACGCGGCGAGCGCCACGACGATTCCGCCGACGACCATCATCGAGGCGACGTCGAACGTCTTGCCGCGTACCGCGAGGACACCGACCTTGTCCTCGTCGAGAGCCCAGCGGAACAGGCCGGCGAGGATGGTGGCGCCACCGAAGACGAACGCTCCGCGTCGCCACCGATCGGCGATCACCAGGATCACCGCTGCCGCGANGGTGACCGCGAGCAGCGGCAGGTTCAGACGCGTGAATCGCAGAGCCTGAGCCATCTCGTCTCCCGGGGTCGTCGACCCGCTTATCGGGACGCGAGCAGCTCGGCCCGCTCCACGACGTTGGTCAGCAGGAAGGCGCGGGTGAGCGGTCCGACGCCACCGGGGTTCGGGGACACGAAGCCCGCGACCTCGCGCACGTCCGCGGCGACGTCGCCGCGCAGTCCGTCCTCGGTGCGGGAGACACCCACGTCCAGCACAGCGGCGCCGGGCTTGACCATGTCCGCCGTCACCAGCCCGGGAACACCTGCGGCTGCGACGATGATGTCGGCGCGACGCACCTCTGCAGCGAGATCACGGGTGCCGGTGTGGCAGAGGGTGACCGTCGCGTTCTCCGAACGACGGGTCAGCAGCAGACCGATCGGGCGACCGACGGTGACGCCACGACCGACCACCACCACGTGCGCGCCGGCGATCTCCACGTCGTAGCGGCGCAGCAGGTGGATGATGCCGCGCGGCGTGCAGGGCAGCGGAGCCTCCTTGCCGAGCACGAGCCGGCCGAGGTTGACCGGGTGCAGTCCGTCGGCGTCCTTGCCCGGATCCATGCGCTCGAGCGCCGCGTTCTCGTCGAGATGCTTCGGCAGCGGGAGCTGGACGATGTAGCCGGTGCAGGCGGGATCGGCGTTGAGCTCGTCGATCGCCTCGAACAGCTGTTCCTGGGTGATGTCGGCGGGCAGATCCTTGCGGATCGACGTGATGCCGACCTTCGCGCAGTCGTTGTGCTTGCCGCGCACGTAGGCCGCGGATCCCGGATCGTCGCCGACGAGGATCGTGCCGAGGCCGGGCGTGACGCCCTTGTCCTTCAGCGCATCCACGCGGACCTTCAGGTCCTCGAAGATTTCGTCGCGGGTTGCTTTGCCGTCCAGGATCGTCGCAGTCACGTCGTTCATTCTTCCAGGCGCCCGTCCGGCGTCGAATCGCGGCCGGTACCGAAAACCGTCCGGGTGCCCGGAGGCAGGCACTCCCGGGACAGTTCCGCGAAGGCCTCGGCGAGATGCCGCTCGTACTGCCCGGGGTCGGGCATGCAGGAGTCCGAGACCAGAAAAGACAAGGTGAGAACCTCGCCGAGCGATGTCACGGAGTGGACGAGACCGTAGTTCCGGTTGAGCATCGGAGTACCGATCGCCTCGATTACGGGACTGTCACCGAATCGGAGACCCTCGACCGGCCCGCGGGGCACATTCGTCACGGTGGTGTTGGCCAGTGGCACCACGTCTCCCGTGGGCCCCACCCGCCCGCGGTGCGCTCGCCGGATCGAGATCGCCAGGTCGAACGCGGGCGATGCATCCACCGCCGCAACGCAGGCAGCCGACTCCGGACGCCGGATGCGCTGTTTCTCGAGAGCGGCCGACTCGTGAACTCGGCGGAGTCGCTCGCGCGGATCAGCCCGATCGAGGTGCAGGTCGACATACATGAGCGTGACCTTGTTCTCCGACTCCGCTCCCGCTCCGTCCCGGAGGGATCCCGGAACGATCGCCGCCGGTGAGTCGGCGGGAATTTCCTCGTAGGATGCGAGGTAGGCGCGTAGTCCGCCCGAGACGACCGTCAGGATCACGTCGTTCACCGAGGTATCCGTGGCGCGCGCGACGGCACGCACCTCCGGCAACGGCATACGGACGACGCCGAGCTGCCAGGCGCCGCCGGCGTCGGTGTCGAAGCGGGTGCGGGGACGCTGCGGCCGGGGGGCGGTGATCTCCCCCGATGCGGTGAGATCACCCAGTGCTCGTCGAGCGCGACGTGCTGCGACCAGAGCCGGGAGCATCCTCGCGTACCGGAAGGGCAGCGAGACCGCCGCGCGGACCGGTCCCGGCACGGCGACGACGCGTCCTCCCGTCGAAGGGGCGGCAGCCGGATCGTCGAGCAGTGCACGAGCGATCTCGACGGCTCCGAGCCCGTCGGTCACCGAGTGGTGCAGGAGCAACGCGACGATGGTGGCGCCCTCGGGAAGGTCCTCGACACCGCGGATGTCGGTCAGGACGTGCACTTCCCACGGCGGTGCGGACAGATCGAGACAGCGTTCCTTCATCGACGCGAGCAGCCGATGCAACCCGCTGCGCGAGGTCGGTCCGATCGTCTCGTACCGGACGTGATCGTCCGGATCGACGCCGGTCTCGACCCAGTACGGGAAGTCGAGGTTCGCCGGCACGCGGTGCAGGCGTCGGGTGAGCGCCGGTGTGCGATGCAGGCGCTCCCCGATCCAGGTGACGGCGTCCCCACGTGTGCGGATGGGGGCCTCGCCTCCCCGGGCGTCGAACACGTAGAAGCTCACCATGGTCGGCGGCGGAGCTTTGGGGTCGGTGTCCCCCACGAAGACGTGGAGCGCGTCCCGCGCGGCCAGTCTGATTCCGCGTCGGCGTGTCATCGCGATGGTTCTCTCCCGGGTCGCCCGCTGCTCGTGCCTCTCGATTGAACCAGTTACCGCTCGGGGCCACACCCGGTCGGCGATTCGCGTACACGAGCGCGGAGCGGTGTAATTCGGCCATGGCGCACCGAGTCGGATCGACGACCGGCAGTACACGAGGCCGGGCCGTGCGTCGCGTCCTGTTCTCGTTCGCAGGCGGCCTCGGCCATCTCGCACCCATGCTCCCGATCGCCGACGTCCTGCGCGGGGCCGGCCACCGTCTCGGCGTGTGCGGGGAGGCGGACGTCCTCGCAGGCACCGAAGGCTTCGACGCGCACTTCCCCGAGGGGGACACGACATCTCCTTCCGGTCGGTCCACGGGCACGCTCGCTCCTCCCGACCTCGACCACGAGTACTCGGTGATCGGCACCCACTTCGCCGGTGTGCTCGCGGCGCGACGATTCGACCTGGTCCGCGAGGTCATCGACCGCTGGCATCCGGATCTGGTGATCTGCGACGAGATGGACTTCGGTGCGATGACGGCGGCCGAACACGCCGCCGTTCCCCGCGTGGTGGTCGACGTCATCGCGTCCGGAGCACTCACCCGGATCGACCGCATCCGTGAGCCACTGGGACGACTACGGGCGACCCACGGACTCCCCTCGGATCCCGAGTTCTCCTTCCTGAAACGGGATCTCGTCATCTCACCGTTCCCGCCGTCGTTCCGCGATCCCGACTTCCCGTTGCCTCCCACAGCTGTCTCGATAGGGCCGGGCCCGTCGCTCGCATCCCACGGACACCCTGCGATCGACTGGCTTCGTAGCGGCGAGAAGCCCCACCGCGTGTACGTCACGCTGGGTACCGTCTTCAACACCGAGTCCGGTGATCTCTTCGTCCGCCTCGTCCGGGGGCTGCATCGACTACCTGCGCGCGTGCTCGTCACCGTCGGCCGCGACGTCGACCCCGCCACCCTGCCCTCACCGGGCGGCAACGTCCACATCGAGCGGTTCGTGCCGCAGTCGACCGTGCTCCCGCACGTCGATCTCGTCGTCAATCACGGCGGATCGGGCAGCGTGATCGGTGCGCTCACCCACGGCGTTCCGGTCGTCGCGCTTCCGATGGGCGCGGACCAGGAACTCAACGCCCGGCGGCTGGTCGCGCTGGGCGCAGGGACCACGGTCGATCCCGTCACCGTAACCTCGGTGGAGATCGGAGGGATCGCCCTCGACGCGCTGTCCTCGCGCTCTCTCCGCCGCGGTGCCGAGCAATTGCGCGACGAGATCGCACGATTGCCTTCCCCGGCATCCGTGCTCGCGTTGCTGGAGGATCGGATGTTCCGGTCCCGGCTGCGCTGAACGTCTCCGCTCACACGACGGAATAACCACATGGCAGCCCCGTCCGACCGGTCAGGGCCCGCAGCACGGTCGTACCGTCACCGAACGCCAACGCGATCCTCGTGGCGAGCAGGGTCGCATGTTCGAGGACATCGGCCGGAGGCGTGAAGGGGACCTCCGCGGCAGCCGCGATGTCGAGACCGTGGACGGCGAGCTCGAAGGTGCGCGTCGGCAGATAGGAGTGCAACCGGATCCCCTTGTCTCCGATCACCTTGATCAATCGATCCTCGCCGGCACCGAGCCGCTCGATCACCGCGGTCGACAGGGCGTCGATCGTCGCCACCGGGTTGCCGCCGAGGTCGGCACCGGCACGGCGTCCGCGTTCGACGATGTCCTCCGCGCCGAGAACCGAAGTGAGTTCCTTGACGTGGACGTAATACTGCTCCGCGCTCGCGAGGTCCTCGGTGTCGGCGGGACCGTCCAGATAGGTCGTGACGGTCGTCAACGAGCGCGAGGTGTGGCCGATCAGCGCTCGGAGGTCCCACTCACCCAGGCCGGGGCCGTCCCAGCGGTCGATCGGCACGGCACGGACCAACTCCGCGAAGCTGCGTACCGCCGAGACATACGTCGCTACCGGTGATTCCATGACATCTCCCGCGGCCGACCGGATCGAACCCGACACGAGAATGAAAGCACGCGTCTCCCGGCTACACCGTCGGTGTGCGCACGCGGGTCAGCACGGATCGCTTGCGCAGCGTGAATCCTAGGTCCTCGTATAGCCGGATGGCGGTCGTGTTCGCGGCCGACGCGTGGAGGAACGGGATCTCGCCGCGTGCGCGGATACCGGCACCGACAGCCTTGACCAGGCGCGTGCCGAATCCGCATCCCCGGAACTCGGCGTCCGTGCACACGGCACTGATCTCGGTCCATCCCGGCGGATGCAGACGCTCCCCCGCCATCGCGACGAGACGCCCGTTCACCCTGATACCCAGATAGGTGCCCATCTCGACGGTTCGCGGCAGATACGGTCCCGGCCGGGTGCGGGCTACGAGTTCGAGGATCTCCGGGACATCCGTGGGGCCGAGGACCACGAGGTCCGGATCGGGTTCGACGACCAGGTTCGTCCCGTCCATCTGGACGAGCCCGAACGAGCCGAGCACCTCCCAGCCGGGTGGTGGTGTGTGCCCCGGTCCGCGCACGGCCACCTCGGCTGCCGGCCCTACGAGCGCGGCCAGGTGCACCCAATCGTCGTCGGTCATCACCGCCGGATGTCCGATGTGCCCCGCGACGTCGGGGTGGTAACCGCCGATGCGGCCCGACCAGCGCGCGAAGTGCGTGTGCACTCCGCGCAGCGACTGCCGGATCGGATCGTCGAGCGGATGGATATCCTCGTCCACCTCGACGACATCGATCGCCGGCGAAGCGTCCGCGGTCACGTCAGAGACCGAGTCCGGTGCCGTGGACGCCGTATTCATCGATGACGGCGAGCTCGTCGTCGGTGAGCGGCGGGAAGTTCAGCGCCTCGAGATTGTGGTCGAGCTGCCAGGTCGAACTCGCGCCGACGAGCGCCGAGGTCACGGCGGGCTGCCGGAGCACCCACTGCAGCGCCAGCTGGGCCAGCGACTGCCCACGCGACCGGGCGAGCTTGTCGAGTTCGGTGACGCGCTGCCGGTAGGTCTCGTCGATCACGTCCGGAGACAGGAACGCACTGTCCACCGCTCGCGCACCGTCCGGGATGGCCTCGAGATACTTGTCCGTCAGAAGTCCCTGTGCGAGCGGCGAATACACGACGAGTCCGAAGCCGTCCTGCTCGGCCGCGTCGAGCAGACCGTTCTGCTCGATGCTGCGGTCGAAGATCGAGTAGCGCGGCTGGTGGACGAGCAGCGGGACACCGGCTTCCCGCAGAAGTGTCGCGGCCTCATGCGCACGATCCGGTTGGTAGTTCGAGATGCCGACGTAGAGCGCCTTCCCCTGCTCGACGGCGGAGACGAGTGCCCCGACGGTCTCCTCGAGTGGGGTCGACAGGTCGGGGCTGTGGCTGTAGAAGATGTCGACGTAGTCGGTGCCGAGGTCACGCAGGCTGTGCTCGAGCGAGCCCAGCAGCGACTTGCGCGACCCGCCCTTCTGGTAGGGACCGGGACCGATCGGGTTGCCGGCCTTCGTCGACAGGATGATCTCGTCCCGGTAGGGCGCGAGGTCCTTGCCGAGGATCCGGCCGAGGTTCTTCTGCGCGGCACGGTGCGGCGGACCGTACCGGTCGGCGTTGTCGAAGTGGGTGATTCCGAGGTCGAAGGCGTGGAGGATGATCTCCCGCTGCGTCTCGAAGGGGTAGTCGGTGCCGAATTTCTGCCACAGCCCGAACGAGAAGGCCGGTAGGTCGAGCCCGGACCGCCCCGAGCGACGGTAGGGAATCGTCTCGTAACGGTTCTCGGCTGCGGTGTACGGGGTTTCGACGGTGCCGTGCGACATCGGGCGGGGTTCGCCTTTCGGTTCCAGCGGAATTCGGGTCCACGACACTCGATCACGGGCACTTCCGGACTGTCACCGGTTCCGCTCAGGCTGCGCACAATGCACCGTCACCGGTGTTCGGATGTGACAGGCACATCCGAACACCGCAGCGCGCACTACTTGTCGCAGGCGATGCCGTCGTTGTCCCCATCGAGGTGTGGCGCGTATCCGGGTTCCCCGCGCAGAATCGGGGCGGCACCTGCTGCCCTGACCTGGGAACAGTTCTTGTACGACACCGACGGTTGCTGAACCGGTGGCGGCGTGTACACAGGCGCAGGCGGCGGCGTGTACTGCGTCACCGGCGGCGGGGTGTACTCGGGCGTCGGGGGCGGCGTGTACTCCGTCGTCGCCGGCGGGGTGTACGCGGGAGCGGGCGGCGGGGTGTACTCCGTCGTCGTTTCCACGACGGTCGTTCCGACCTGGGGAACCAACGGCACCACGGCAGGCGAGTCGGAGGTCGTGGTGGGCGGTGTCGT
Organism: Rhodococcus sp. C26F; assembly: GCF_053345925.1. Taxonomy (NCBI): domain Bacteria; kingdom Bacillati; phylum Actinomycetota; class Actinomycetes; order Mycobacteriales; family Nocardiaceae; genus Rhodococcus; species Rhodococcus sp. C26F. The sequence goes on along the minus strand of NZ_JBKFBA010000003.1, from coordinate 124,836 downwards.
CGTCCGAGGCGTCGTCGTGGTGGGCTTCACCGTCGTCGTGGTCGGAGCCACCGAACTGCTCGTCGTGGACACCACCGAGGAGGTTTCCGTCTTCGGTTCCTCTTCACCGACAGCGGCGCCGAGCGCCACGAGTCCGACGAGGCCGGCGCCGAGCACCCACGGCCACTTGCGTCGCTTCCGCCCGCCTCCAGCAGGAGGATTGCCACCCTGGCCGACAGCCCCGAACACCTGTGTGGGGTCGCCACTGCCCTTGGGCCTGGTCTGGTTCGTCCACTGCTGACCGTCCCAGTAGCGATCGATGGACGGGTCGTAGGGGTCGGGATGCCAACCGGCAGGAGGATTCATGCTCGATCCGTTCTGAGGAATACGTTCCGCAGAACGTCGCCGGTACCGATCGGTGTGTTACACCGACGATTCGGAAACCTCACCGAGGCAGGTGGGCGGGTGGGGTGTGCGAGCCGGGCCACACAGTGCCGACTTGTTAACCTGCATCGTGTTCAGAGTGATGTTCCACGAGCCGCGCATTCCCCCCAACACCGGCAATGCCATACGCATGGTCGCCGCGACCGGCGCGGAACTGCACCTGGTGGAACCCCTGGGCTTCGACCTGTCCGAGCCGAAGCTGCGCCGCGCGGGCCTGGACTACCACGACCTCGCGTCGGTCACCGTGCACAGCAGCCTCGAGGCCGCGTGGGCGGCGCTGGTCCCCGAGCGGGTGCTCGCGTTCACCGCGCACGGCACGTCGAGTTATGCGGAGATCGAGTACCGGGCCGGCGACGTGCTGTTGTTCGGACCCGAACCGACCGGGCTGTCGCCCGAGGTGCTCGCCGACCCGCACATCACCGAACAGATCCGTATCCCCATGCTGCCCGGGCGTCGTTCGCTGAATCTGTCGAACGCCGCAGCCGTCGCCTGCTACGAGGCGTGGCGGCAGCACGGTTTCCCCGGAGCGGTCTGAGGTACGTCCGACACGTCTTCCTGTCCGGGCAGTGCCCTGCCCGGTCGACACCGGAGGAATGCCCGGGATACGACGCCGCCGTGATCATCGGCCTACGAGGCGTTGTCACTGCTGCTACATTCTCGCGTGTGGCCGAAGAGTGTGGGCGGTCCCGGATGTTCCGGTCTTCGGACCGGCCCGAGCCGGGAGGCCGAGCCGACCGCTCGCGCTGATGGAGGTCCTCCCCATCAGCGCGCCAGGACCGATCGACACGGTCGGAGCGCGGTTCGAGGACTACGCCGTGCAGGTGATTACCGCACCACATGCCGCTCCCGACAGGGGGAAATCACATGACGGTCGACAGCGCCTCGATGCCGGCGGAGCGGTATCGGATGTGGCCCCTGTACGCAGCAGGGTTCACCACGGCCTTCGGTGCCCACGGTATCGCCGCCAATCTCGGCGCCGAAGGTTCGGATCTGCACACCTCACTGCTCTATCTCGGTGTGTTGCTGGCGCTGTACGACGGCGCCGAAGTACTCCTCAAACCGATCTTCGGTACCCTCGCCGATCGTATCGGGGCCCGCCCCGTGCTCATCGGTGGATTGATCGGATTCTGCTTGTTCTCAGCAGCATTCACGCTGGTGAACGATCCGGCATGGCTGTGGTTCGCACGCCTGGGGCAGGGTGCTGCGGCGTCCGCCTTCTCGCCTGCCGCCGGCGCGCTCGTCGCCCGAATGAATCCGGTCGCCTCACACGGTCGGGCGTTCGGCACCTACGGCTTCTACAAGAGTCTCGGCTACACCCTCGGTCCGCTTCTCGGCGGCGCACTCGTCTGGGCGGGCGGTCTGATCACCTTGTTCGCGGTGCTCGCTGTCCTGTCCGCATGCGTGGCCGTGTGGGTGGTGGCGGTCGTGCCTGCGCTCGCGCCACTTCCGAGGTCCCGTCAGACGATCGTCGATCTTGCCCGGCGATTGACCGACGGCGCCTTTCTCCGTCCGACGCTGGCCTTGGCGCTGGCGACTGCCGCGTTGTCCGTCGGTGTCGGATTCCTGCCCGTGTCCGGTGCTGCCGCCGGGCTCGGTCCGGTCGCAACCGGCGCTGCCGTCTCGATCCTGGCCGCGGGCGCCGCGATCACCCAGCCGCGCGCCGGGCGCGCGCTCGACTCCGGTCGTCTCCGCGCCGATATCGGATCGGCCGCAGGACTCGTGCTCACTGCGGCGGGACTCGTCTGCGCCCTGATTCCGGGCCCCACCGGTGTGATTGCTGCCGCGGTCGGTATCGGGGTCGGAACCGGGATGATCAACCCGATCGGTTTCGCCTCCCTGGCGGCCTCGACGCCCGAGAACCGTATCGGCCAGACGATGGGCGCAGCAGAACTCGGTCGTGAACTCGGCGACGCCGGTGGGCCGCTGCTGGTCGCCGGCGTCGCAGCTACAGCAACCCTGGCTGCGGGGTACGCCACGCTCGCCGCACTGACCGCTCTCGCGCCCGCCGCCATGTTCACGGGTCGTCGACGTCGGTCGAGTGCACCTCCGCACCGGGATCCGTGACGAGTTCGTCGCGATACCCCTGGCCGCCGGCGGCGACGCCTCGAACCGGACTTCCTTCTAGGCGCCGCTCTCCACCGGACGACCCGAGCGGGCCCATTCGTCGGTGCCACCCGCGACGGACACGGCGTCGACACCGCGACCGGCGAGATACTGCGCGGCCTGCAGGCTGCGGCCACCCACGGCGCAGACGACGTAGACGGTGCCCTCGGTGGGGATCTCGTCGATCCGCGCGACGAACTCGCTGAGCGGGATGTTCGTGACGCCGGGTACGCGCACTTGGGCGTATTCGTCGCGTTCACGCACGTCGATGACGGTCGCCCCGTCGGTGAGCGCGGATTCGAGTGCGGCCAGGTCGACCTCACGCATCGCTGTCGGTCCTCTCGGTATCGGGCGTCCCGGTGGTTCCGGACGAACGTCCCCGTCGGGTGATGAGCCGGATGACCAGGTAGAGGACACCTGCACACACGAACAGGAACGCCACCCACGGTAGCGCGGCGCCGATACCGACCACCGCTGCCCCCAGCGCGGCCCACAGGCTGTTCCATCCTGCGACCAGCCCGTCCCAGAAACTGTCCTGCTCGGAGGGAAGGCGGTCGGTGGTGATGTCGACGGTGAGCGTGGACAGTTCGATCCGGTCGCCCAGCTGCCGTCGCTGCGCCTCGAGGCTGTCGAGTTCGGCCTGTCGTTCGGCCAGCGCGGTCTCTGCAGCGATCAGCGCCTCGACGTCGGCCGACGACTCGAGCAGTGCCCGCAGGCGGTCCACCGAGGCCCGCAACGCACCCAGCCGGGCTTCGAGGTCGGTGTACTGCATCGTCACGTCGTCGCGGGTAGTGCTCAGGCTGGTGACACGGCCGAGTGTGCGGATCTCGTCGACGACCTCGTCGAGCCGGTCGGCGGGCACCCGCACCGTGAGCACGCTGCTCGCCTCGGGTTGTTCGGTGAGCGAGTCGACGCGCCCACCGGCTTCCTCGACGACCGTCACGACCCGGCGGCCCGTCGCCACGGGATCGCCGGCATCCATCTCGAGGTAGCCGGTGACGACCTCCTTGCGGTCGGACTCCTCGACGGGTTGCGACTCGCGGAGACCGCCGTCGACGATCGCCGGTGCCGAGATCGCAGGCGCGGACGCAGAGGAGCCCTCGCCTCCCCCACCCTCGTCGCAGCCGGTGACGACCAGCGCGAACAGAGCCAACGAGACCGACCACAGGCGTTTCACACTCGGCGATGCTAGCGAAAGTCGCGTGATCTGCTCGGCATTCGCAGATCCATGGTTTCGAGATGGTCGGCGAGGAGCGTGACCACCCCCTCGGCGTTCTGGAGCCGGCCGCGGACGAGCAGGGCGGGAGCCGTGTGGGCCACGGTCCGGTAGCGCGCCCACAGACCGACCGAGCACACCACGTTCACCATTCCGGTCTCGTCCTCGAGGTTGAGGAAGGTGACACCGGCGGCGGTCGCCGGTCGCTGCCGGTGGGTCACGGCCCCGCCGACGAGGATGCGCGTCCCGTCGGGGACCTGCAGTAGCTCCGCGGCCGGGATCACCCCGAGTTCGTCGAGCCGCTCGCGCAGGAACTGCGTCGGGTAGCTGTCGGGCGAGATTCCCGTGGCCCAGACGTCGGCGGCAGCGAGTTCGAGAGCGCTCATCCCCGGCAGGGCCGGAGTCGGCACCGTCCCGATCCCGGGGAGCCGTCCGGGGCGTTGCGCCGCGGCCGGGGCCGCACCCCAGAGGGCTTCGCGGCGGGTGACGCCGAACGAGGAGAATGCTCCTGCAGTGGCCAGCGCCTCGACCTGCGTGGTGGTGAGACCGACGCGGGCGGCGAGGTCTGCGGGCGAGGTGTACGGGCCGTGGGCACTGCGTTCGGTCACGATGCGTTCGGCGAGATCGTCGCCGATGTGCCGCACCGTGGCCAGGCCGAGCCGGACCTCCTTCCCCTCGTTCTCGAGGGTGACGTGCGCGAGGCTCGCCGCGATGTCGGGGCCGTGGACGACCACACCGTGACGTCGGGCATCGGCGACCAGCGATTGCGGCGAGTAGAAACCCATCGGCTGAGCACGCAGCAGACCCGCGCAGAACGCTGCGGGATGGTGCAGTTTGAACCACGCCGAATAGAACACCAGCGAGGCGAAGCTCTGCGAATGACTTTCGGGGAAACCGAAATTCGCGAAGGCGTAGAGCTTCTCGTAGATGCGGTCGGCGACGTCCCCCGTGATGCCGTGCAGGTCCCGCATGCCCTGATAGAGGCGTCCCCGCAGACGTTCCATCTTCTCCGTCGAGCGTTTCGATCCCATGGCGCGACGTAATCGATCGGCCTCCGCCGCGGTGAATCCCGCGGCGTCGACGGCCATCTGCATGAGTTGCTCCTGGAAGAGCGGAACGCCGAGGGTGCGTTCGAGGGCCTTCTCGAGGCACGGATGGTCGTAGGTGACGGGTTCGAGACCGTTGCGCCGCCGGATGTAGGGGTGCACCGAACCGCCCTGGATGGGGCCGGGCCGGATGATGGCCACCTCGATGACCAGATCGTAGAAGCATCGCGGCTTCAACCGCGGCAGAGTGGCCATCTGCGCCCGCGACTCCACCTGGAAGACCCCCACCGAGTCGGCGCGGCACAACATCTCGTAGACCCCCGGCTCGGAGAGATCGAGGTGTGCGAGGTCGACTCGGACGCTTTCGTGTTCGTCGACTAGGTCGATCATGTAGTGCAACGCGGAGAGCATGCCGAGGCCGAGCAGATCGAACTTCACGAGACCCGCTGCAGCGCAGTCGTCCTTGTCCCACTGCAGGACGGTGCGCCCTTCCATCCGCGCCCATTCGACGGGGCACACGTCGGCGACGGGCCGGTCGCAGATCACCATGCCGCCCGAGTGGATGCCGAGATGCCGTGGGAGACCTTCGATCTGTTCGGCGAGATCGAGAACCGTCTCCGGGATCCGTTCGTCGGTCTCGACCCGCACCCCACCCCACCGGCCGATGAGCTTGCTCCACGCGTCCTGCTGTCCCTGCGAGTATCCGAGGGCACGGGCCATGTCGCGGACGGCGGAGCGACCGCGGTAGGTGATGACGTTCGCGACCTGCGCGGCATTGATCCGCCCGTACTTGCGGTAGACGTACTGGATCGCCTCCTCGCGCCGGTCGGATTCGATGTCGAGGTCGATGTCGGGTGGGCCGTCGCGTTCGGGCGACAGGAAGCGTTCGAACAGCAGCTTGTTGCCGACGGGGTCGACGTTGGTGATGCCGATCGCGTAGCAGACCGCCGAGTTGGCGGCCGATCCTCTTCCCTGGCACAGGATGTCGTTCCGCTTGCAGAAGTCGACGATGTCGTGGACGACGAGGAAGTATCCCGGGAATCCCAGCCGGCCGACGACATCGAGTTCGTGTTCGATCTGCTGATAGGCGTCGGGGCGGCGCTCGACCGGACCGTAGCGGCGATGCGCCCCGTCGTAGGTGAGTTCGCGCAGCCAGGTGAATTCGGTGTGCCCGTCTGGAACATCGAAGGGCGGCAGTTTCGGGGCGACGAGACGCAGGTCGAAGGCGCATTCACGACCCAGTTCGGCGGCATGGTGCACGACACCCGGAAAGGCCTCGAACAGCCGCGCCATCTCCTCCCCCGACCGCAGGTGTCCGCCTCCGGTCGGCGGGATCCGGCCGACGGCGTCGTCGAGGCTCTGCCGGTCGGAGATCGCCGCCACGGCCATTGCCAGGCGTCGCCGACGGGGGTGCGCGAAGTGCGCTGCCGTGCTCGCGATGCACGGAATTCCGTGTCGCCCGGCAAGTTCGAAGAGGGCTGCGTTGCGTTCGTGGTCGTCGGGATATCCGTGACGGGTGAGTTCGACGGTCACGCGGTCGGCGCCGAACCGGTCGACGAGATCGAGCAATGCCGCTTCGGTGGCGGGGATCCCGCCCGTGGCGAACGCTTGTCGCAGGTGCCCCCGACGACAACCGGTGAGGATCTGCCAGTGCCCACCGGCGGCGTCGGTGAGCGCGTCGTAGTCGTACGTCGGGTTGTTCTTCTCCCCTCCTGCGAGGTGGGCGTCGGCGATCTGCCGCGACAGGCGTCGATAGCCCTCCTGACCGCGGGCGAGGACGAGCAGGTGCGCATCGTCGAGGCCCAGCTCGGCTCCGAAGACGGTGCGGATGTCGAGTTCGCGTGCGGCTTCGGCGAATCGCACCGCTCCGTACAGTCCGTCGTGGTCGGTCACCGCGAGGGCCTCGAGTCCGAGTCGTGCCGCCTCCTCGGCGAGTTCCTCCGGCGTGGAGGCACCGTCGAGGAAGCTGAACGCGGAGTGGGTGTGCAGTTCGGCGTAGGGCACGACCGGCCCCTCGGGACGTCGGACCCGCGCCTCGTACTCGGTGCGGGTGCGCGACCACGCCGGGCTGTCACCCCCGTCGCCGGGATGTTCGGTATCGCGGCGGGAAGTGCCGGGTCGTCCCGAGAGCACACGTTCCATCTCCGACCAGGTCGGCGGACCGTTTCCCCATCCCACTCCGACACCTCCTCGACCGGTCCAGTATCGCACATGTGTTCGAACGACACGTTCGAACGCGCGCAGTTCTCGTCGCGACACACCGGGAGTCGTCGACGAGAACTGCACGATCGACTGCAACCAGGGAGTTGCATCATGGGCGAGCAGGTGCAACCCTGGAGTTGCATTCCCATCGAAGGAAGCAATCATGACCGACGAACTCGACCACATCGAACGCGACATCACCATCGACGCCCCCGTGGACCGGGTGTGGACACTCGTGGCCGAACCCGGCTGGTACATCAACGACAACGAGTGGACCGAGCACCGCCTCGAACACGACGGAGATCTCACCACCGTGCACGATCCGGTCCACGGCGCCTTCGTCTTCCGCACCGTGACCCTCGACGAACCGCACTACGCGGCCTTCCGCTGGCTCGCCGACCACACCGATCCCGACAGTCCGTCGACCCTCGTCGAGTTCCGGCTCACCGCGCTCGACACCAGCACAACCGAATTACGAGTCACGGAAAGCGGATTCGACTCCCTGCCCGGCGACGCGAGCGAACGCCGCACCCGCTTCGAGGAGAACTCCCGCGGCTGGACGGCCGAACTGGAGATCGCCAAGCACCATCTCGAGAAGGACGGAAGCGTTGCCCGACGCTGAGTTCTCCGCCGATCTGCATCCCGTCTTCGCGGCCCTGGCCGACGACACCCGATGGCGCATCCTGCAGCGACTGGGCCGGTCTCCGGCGTCGGCGTCCGGGCTCGCGGCCGAGTTCACGGTCTCCCGTCAGGCCATCGCCAAGCATCTGGCGGTGCTCGAACGGTGCGGTCTCGTGACCTCCGAGCGCGCCGGACGGGAGATCCGCTTCTCCGCCGTCGGATCTCGGCTGAGCGCGGTCGGACGTGCGATCGACGCCGTGGGGGCAGGCTGGGACCGTCGCCTGTCCGCAATCAAGAAGGCGGCCGAACGGCCTCAGTAACCCGCGTTCGGATCGACCCGGGCGATCAACTCCTCGCCCGCGACGAACCGGCGCACGTTCTCCTCGAGGGTCGGCGCGAACGTCTGCGTCAGCCGGCTGCGCGTGTTGGCGATGTGCGGTGTGATCACGGCATTGTCGAGATCCCACAGCGGATGACCCTCGGGCAACGGTTCGGGATCGGTCACGTCGAGGACCGCCCCGGCGATCGCACCGTCCTCGAGCGCCTTCACCAGCGCGTCGGTGTCGACGAGGTTGCCCCGCGCGACGTTCACGAGCCACGCCGACCCGGGCATCGCCGCGAGCGCGGCGGCGTCGACGAGATGATCGGTCTCGGCGGTCGCAGGTGCGGCGACGACGAAGTGATCGGCCATCGACCACACCTCCGACGTGCGGTCGGCCGGCAGCGTGACCTTCGCACCGTCGACGGGTCGGCCCGAACGATTGACCGCGACGACGGACGCGCCGAGGGCATGCAGGCGCGGGATCATCGCCCGGCCGATACCGCCGCATCCGACGATGGCCACGGTCGAGCCGTGGAGGGTCCGCACCCGCGGGTCGAGAACGTCCTTGGTCCACCGCTTCGCGGCAACCGAGGCATGGAATTGCCGCAACCCCACGAGCAGCGCTCCCACCGCGTACTCGGCCACGTTGTCGGCGTACACACCGGACGCATTCGCCCACAGCCGGCGGTCGTCGATCACGCCCGCCCGGAAGAACGGTTCGATACCCGCGTAGGTGAGCTGCACCCAGCGCACCCGGTCGGGCAGATCCGGGAACTCCTCGGCGCTGCCGTCCCACACCAGGGCATCGGCCTCGTCCAGTTCGGAGAGGGTTCCACCGCCGGAGACGATCGCGGCGGCGAGGTGTTCGTCGTGGCCGGGTCCGAGATGAATACGCATGCCGCGACCCTAACCTCGAATCGTTCGCGGAGGGATGTCGAGAATCCGGAAGCGGCTCCGTCTCCTCCATGAACGCGGCCACAATGGGCCGTACCGCACGGAGGAGAACATCATGGCCAAGTACCTGCTGCTCAAGCATTACCGCGGCGCCCCGGCAGCGGTGAACGACGTCCCCATGGATCAGTGGGAGCCGGAGGAGGTGTCGGCCCACATCCGGTACATGCAGGATTTCGCCGCCCGTCTCGAGAGCACCGGCGAGTTCGTCGACGCGCAGGCGCTCTCCCCGGAGGGCACCTTCGTCCGCTACGACGGCGAAGGGCGTCCCCCGGCCACCGACGGGCCGTTCCCGGAGACGAAGGATCTCATCGCCGGGTGGATGGTGATCGACGTCGACGGCTACGACCGGGCACTGGAGTTGGCCGCCGAACTGTCGGCCGCGCCGGGAGCCGGTGGGAAGCCGATCCACGAATGGCTCGAGGTGCGCCCGTTCATGTCCGAGCCGCCGACCGTCACGGAGTAGACGTGGACGAGGCGTTGCTGCGCACGCTCGTCCCCACCGTGATCGGCATCCTCGTCCGCCGCGGAGCGGATTTCGCGTCGGCCGAGGATGCCGTGCAGGACGCGCTCGTCGAAGCCCTGCGGGTGTGGCCGGAGGATCCGCCGCGCGACCCGAAGGGCTGGCTGGTCGCGGTGGCGTGGCGCAGATTCCTCGACACCGTGCGCGCCGACGCGTCCCGCAGACGCCGCGAGATCCTCGTCGACGCCGAGCCTCGGCCCGGTCCGGGCACACCGGTGGACGACACGCTCGCGTTGTACTTCCTGTGCGCCCACCCGTCGCTCACGCCCGGCTCGGCGGTCGCGCTCACCCTGCGTGCCGTCGGCGGGTTGACGACCCGGCAGATCGCGCAGGCCTATCTCGTTCCGGAAGCGACGATGGCCCAACGCATCAGCCGGGCCAAGCGCACGATCGCGGACGTCCGGCTGGATCGGCCGGGCGATGTCGCGACGGTGCTGAGGGTGCTCTATCTCGTGTTCAACGAGGGCTATTCGGGTGACGTCGACCTGGCCACCGAGGCCGTCCGCCTCACGCGCCGGCTGGCAGCGGTGATCGACCACCCCGAGGTGTCGGGTCTGCTCGCGCTGATGCTGCTCCATCACGCCCGGCGAGCGGCGCGCATCCGGCCGGACGGCGCTCTCGTCCCGCTCGCCGAACAGGACCGCGCCCTGTGGGACACGCGCATGATCTCGGAGGGCGTGGACATCCTGCAGGCCGCACTCGCCCGCGACCGGCTCGGCGAGTTCCAGGCGCAGGCCGCCGTCGCCGCCCTGCACGCCGACGCGCGCACCGCGGAGGAGACCGACTGGGTGCAGATCGTCGAGTGGTACGACGAGCTCCTGCAGTTCACCGACAACCCGGTGGCCCGCCTCAACCGTGCCGTCGCGGTCGGTGAGGCCGACGGACCCCACGCCGGTCTCGCGACACTGGCCGAACTCGATCCCACCCTGCCCCGGTACACGGCGGCCGCGGCGTATCTCCACGAACGCGCCGGCGACACCGCCACGGCGGCCCGGCTCTACGCGGAGGCCGCGCACCTGGCGACCAGCGTGCCCGAACGCGACCATCTCGTGCGGCAGGCCGCGCGTCTGCACAGGGCGTCCTGAGGTTCCGTCAGGGTTCTCCCCCACCACGAAATCCGGTGCCACGCCGGATGTGCCGACGGTGCGGGAGAACGAGCATGGGTGTCGTGAAACTCCTGGTGCGTCTGCTCGCCATACCCTTCGTGCTCTTCATCGCGTTCGTGGCGATCATCGGCGGCCTGGCCGTCCACGCATGGACCACGCGCGCGCTCGACACCACCGGACGCGTCGACTTCGACACCGCCCTGCGCATCCCTCCCGCGGAGTCGGGCACCGTCGACGCCGACGGCACGCGCGTGTTCGACCTGACCATGCAGCGCGGCACGACCGACCTCGGGCACGGCCCCGACACCCGGACGTGGGGCGTGAACGGCAGCTACCTCGGACCCACTCTCCGCGCCGTGCGCGGCGAGAACGTGCGCGTGAACGTCACGAACGAACTCGGCGAGACGAGCACGATGCACTGGCACGGCATGCACCTGCCCGCGGCGATGGACGGCGGACCGCACCAGCCGATCGAGCCGGGAACGACATGGTCGCCGTACTGGACCGTCGATCAGCCGGCCGCGACCCTCTGGTACCACCCGCACCTGCACGGTTCCACCGCCGCGCACGTGTACCGGGGCGTCGCGGGCATGTTCCTGATCGACGAGCCCGGCACGTCGCCGCTCCCCCACGACTACGGGGTCGACGACATCCCCCTCGTCGTCCAGGACCGGAAGTTCGACGGCGACCAGCTCGACGACAGCAACGCGATCTTCGCCGACGTCGGCGCGCTCGGCGACGAGATCCTCGTCAACGGCACACCGCGGCCGTTCCTGGACGTCGGCACCGAGACGGTCCGGCTCCGGGTGCTCAACGCGTCGAACGCGCGCGTCTACAACTTCTCGTTCGACACCGGGATGCCGTTCCTCGTCGTCGGCAGCGACGGTGGTCTGCTCGAGGAGCCGCGGGCCGTCCGCAGTCTCCGGCTGTCGCCGGGTGAGCGCGCCGAGATCGTCGTCCGGCCGGAAGCAGGTTCGAGGCACGTGCTGCGCAGCACCCCGCCCGAGCTGAAGGCCGGCTTCTGGCAGGACCGCTTCTCCGGTGGCGACGACCGCATGGACGTCCTCGAGCTGCGGGCGGCACCCGTCCTCGGGTCGTCGGCCGCGATCCCGGAGAGGCTGACCACCCTTCCGGAGCTCGGGGAACCGAGCAGCACCCGCCGCATCGACCTGACCTCGTCGACGACCATCAACGATCGCGAGATGGACATGGGCCGGATCGACGAGGTGGTCGTCGCCGGCACCACCGAACTGTGGGAGGTGCGCAACGTCAGCGGCACGATCCACAACTTCCACATCCACGACGTGCAGTTCGAGATCCTCGGCATGACCGGGGTGAGTCCCGACCATCCGTCCCTGGCCGGTCGCAAGGACACCGTCTTCGTCCCGCCGGCGGCGACCGTGCGGCTGCTCGTTCCGTTCGGTCGCCACACCGATCCGGCGATGCCGTACATGTACCACTGTCACCTGCTCGAACACGAGGACAGCGGCATGATGGGACAGTTCGTGGTGGTCGGCGCCGACGAGGTGCACGACGTGACGCAGGCGGCCGGCACGGCCCACCATGCCCACGACGGCGGGTGAACCCGGTCACGTCCGGCAGGGCCGGGAATGGATCCTTGCCCACCCCTGTTGAGGAGTGTGGATCGGCGCGTCGCGTACGCCCCGGAGCCAATGAGAAACCGCCTTCGTGGAATACCGTCCGGCTGGAGCCACGTTGCGCACCGTGCCGTGAGGCATCCGGCGCGTCGGTCCACCTTCTTCCTCCCCTGATCTCGCGGCCGTTCCGGCCGAGCAGGGTGAAGCCCTCCCACTCCACGCCAGTACAGTTGCCGATCGTCACAATCGTCAGCGGAACCGGGAGTGGGCATGAGTCGCTGGGCCGAGATCGTCGTCACCAGGAGCCGATGGGTACTGGCGATCGTGCTGCTCGTCGTGCTCTTCGCCGGCGCCTGGGGCGTCGGGATCTTCGGCAAGCTGACCGGCACGGGCTACTACGACCCGAACAGCGAGGCCGTCGAGGTCGAGCAGATCATCTACGAGAACTTCGGGTCGCAGGCCGCGGACATCATCGCGCTCTACACCGCACCCGAGGGACGCACGGTCGACGACATCCGTCCCGACATCGAGAGAACCCTCGCCGAGTTCCAGGACGCCGTCCCCGCCGAGTCGATCCGGACCTACTGGACCGCTCCCCCGCCGATGAACCAGCTGCTGCTGTCCACCGACCAGCGCAGCGTCGCTGCCTCCATCACGCTCGGCGCGAACTCCGGACTCACCGCCGCGAGCTTCCCCGAAGCCCTCGACCTGCTCGAGGTGCCCGGTGTGGAATCACAGTTCGCCGGCAACACCGTGGTCGCGATCGAGTTCACCGACACTCTCGAGAGCGATCTCGTCCGGTCCGAGCTCATCGCGGTGCCCATCACGCTGGTGCTGCTGGTGTTCATCTTCGGCGGGGTGATCGCCGCCGCGGTCCCCGTCTTCGTGGGTGTGCTCGCGATCTTCTCGTCCCTCGCCACCCTGCGTCTGCTGTCGAACTTCACCGAGGTGTCGTCGTACGCGCTGAACATCACGTCGCTGATCGGTCTGGGCCTGGCGATCGACTACGGCCTGTTCATCGTCAGCCGCTACCGTGAGGAACTCGCGGCCGGTTCGGACGTCACCTCGGCGGTCAAACGGACGATGTCCACCGCCGGTCACACCGTGATGTTCTCCGCTGCCCTGCTGATCTGCGCCTTCGCGGGCATGCTCGTCTTCCCGCAGACGGTGCTGCGGTCGCTCGGCCTCGGTGCCATGGCCGCCGTCCTCGGTGCCGCCGTCCTGTCGCTGACTGCGGTTCCCGCGCTGCTGACGATGCTCGGCCACCGCATCAACGCGTGGACCTGGGACCGTGAGACCTTCACGCGCGCCGAAGCGCGGGCACGTCGTTTCTGGGGTGGGGTCGTCCGCAAGGTCGTGCGCCGTCCCGCCCTGATCGCGGTGGTGATCACCGGCGGTCTCCTCGTACTCGCGTCGCCCGTGTTCGAAGCACGGTTCGGGGAGATCGAATACACCGCCCTGCCCGAGGACAGCCAGGCCCGCGCGGCCACCCAGACCCTGCTCGACGAGTTTCCGAGCACCGGCAACGGCGCCACGCTCGTCCTGCGCGGTGAGAACGGACAGGCCCCGGACAGCACTGCCGTGCGCACGGTGTCCACCGAGGTCGCCAAGGTCGACGGCATCTCGCAGACCGTCATCGTCGGGCAGGAGTCCGACGTGGTGGTCCTGCAGGGCCTCTACGCGCAGGGCGTGGACGGCACCGCACGGGCAAGCGAGATCACCGGCGAACTGCGCGCCCTGGACGTGCCGGACGGCACCGACCTGCTCGTCGGCGGCGGCCGGGCTCTCGTCGACGACGCCAACCAGGCCGTCTCGGATTCGCTCCCCTGGATGATCACGATCATGGTGCTCTCGACCCTGGTGCTGCTGTTCCTGGCATTCGGGTCGGTGGCACTGCCGATCAAGGCGGTGCTCATGGCGGCACTGAGTCTCGCCGCGACCTTCGGCGTGCTGACCTGGGTGTTCCAGCTGGGCCACGGTGCTTCGTGGCTGCACGTCGTTCCCGCGGCGATGGAGCCGACCTTCGTCGTCCTCATCCTCGCCGTGGTGTTCGGCCTGTCGACCGACTACGAGGTGTTCCTCATGTCGCGCATGATGGAGGCCCGCGCGGCCGGAGCGACGACGGTAGAAGCCGTCGAGTACGGCATCGCCCGCACCGGACGTGTCGTCACCGCCGCTGCACTGCTGCTGATCGTGGTCACCGGGGCCTTCACCATCTCCGGCCTGTCGATCATGCGGTTCCTCGGCGTCGGCATGATCGTCGCGCTGATCATCGACGCGACGATCGTGCGCATGCTGCTCGTGCCGTCACTGGTCAAGCTCATGGGCGAGGCCAACTGGTGGGCACCGGCGTGGATGAAGCGCGTGCACGCGAAGGTCGGACTGGGTCACTAGACCGCAGAGCGGCGGGGTCACTAGACCGCAGAGCGGCGGGGTCATCAGACCGCAGAGCGGCCGGGGCACCGGACCGCAGAGCGGCCGAGTGGTCGGGGTGTCGCTACAGCGGCGTGATCGTCGTCGTGACGACGGGACGCGCCGGCTTGGCCGCGGCACCGCAGCTCGCCGGACGGGCCGGTAGTTCCGAGGTCTCCACCCCGACCCGCCATGCCCGGCCGTCGCGATGACGCACGATCGGCTCGTCCCCGCCCTCGACCGTCACGCCGTCGATCGCGAACTCGTCGATCGCCTCGCGCACCGCGATCTCGGCGGCCTGCCCGGCCGCACCCCAGGTGCTGCGACCCCGCAGGCCACCCGCGTGGACATACCCGTTCCGGGCGTCGCGGACCGCGGCGAGACTGTCGTCCTCGTCGAGCCGCCCGTAGGTGTACCCGGTGGGCAGTATGATCATCGACGGCGCGAAACGGTGTCCGCCGGTGTGCGAGCACTCCCACATGTCCTGCCCGAACTCGGCGGTCAGAGCGGCCGCGATCGGGCGCCCCAGCACAGCGCAGCACCGGTCCCGCTTTCCGTGAGCGCACACCAGGGCGATCGGGTCCTGCACGGCGGTGCCGAGACCGGGGGCCGGACCTGCGACCACACGGGGGACGATGTCGAGCAGCTCCGCCGACTCGGTGATCTCGAGCCGCTCGCACCAGGTGTTCTCCGGTTCGGTGCGGGCCAGCAGGACGGTCCGGGTCTCCCGCACCACGTCGCGGCCGGGTCTCCGGATGAACAGGATCCGCACGTCCGCAGCCTTCGCCCGGACGGACAATTCGTCCGACAACTCGGCGCCGAGGGCGGTGCCGTCGAGCACGTCGCGGCCCCAGCCCGTCGGCACCTCGAGGCACACGTAGCCGGGCGCGGTGGCTGCCGTACCGGGCAGCGGTTCGTCGAGCGCGGACAGTGCGGAACAGGTGGGGGCGGAGATGGTGGTCACGCGGACATTGTGGCCCGGACACCCTCGCCGCGGCTCGGCACCCCGTGGTGACGGGTCAGCCGCGGCGCAGGCACCCTGCGGTGACCGGTCGGCCGCGGCGCAGACGCTGCAGTGCCACACCACTCCACATCCGCAGGAATCCCTGCGACAGGTACGCGAAACTGCCCAGCGCCAGCACCCACTTGGTGACACTGACGGTCGAGGTGGCCCGGACCGTCCGATCGTCGATCCGGGTGCGGTGATCCAGCAGGTACAGGCCGACGACGTTCTCGACGTAGTCCCCCGCCGCGGCGACGACGGGCGCCGCCATCAGGATCCGACGCGTGCTCGGCGACAGCGGGCGGTGTTCGTCGAGCGATCGTGCACCGGCCCGCAATGCGATCGCGAAGGTCGCCGGATGGACCATGTCCCAGTAGTAGTGCTGCCGGTAGCGCTCGATCTCCTCAGGACCGAGATTGTCGAGGATCTTTCGGTACTTCGCGGCCGAGAAGGTGGTCTGGAGGGTGCCCACCGTCGGAGCCGTGGAGCCGAGAACCCGACCGATGTTCGCCTGGGACACGAGGAAGACTGCGGTAGCACCGATGAGGAAGCGGTCGGCCCGGGTGAGTGTCATGCTCGTGATGCTAGGGGTAGATGAATCCGCGACTCTACGGAAGGGAGACCCGTGCAGATCACCGGAGCAGTCCTGGAGGAGATCGGACGTCGACGGCGGTACGAGGAGTCCACCCCGCTCAGCGTGGACCTTCTCGAACTCGACCCACCGGGACCGGGTGAGGCGCTGGTCGAGATCGAATGCGCCGGTGTGTGCCACTCCGATCTGTCCGTGGTCGACGGCAACCGGCCTCGCCCGGTTCCCATGCTGCTCGGGCACGAAGCGGCCGGACGCATCGTCGAACTCGGCGACGACACCACCGGATTCTCCGTCGGCGAGCGGGTCGTCATGACCTTCATGCCCCGCTGCGGTGAGTGCGAGGGCTGCGCGAGCAACGGCATCCGCCCCTGCATCCCGGGATCGGCCGCGAACGCGGCGGGAACCCTGCTGTCGGGCGCCCGACGGCTGCACCGCGACGGGAACGACGTCCACCACCATCTGGGAGCATCGGCCTTCGCGACCCACGCCGTCGTCGACACGCGGTCGCTCGTCGGTGTCGGCGACGACGTCCCCGCCGAGGTCGCCGCGCTGATGGGGTGCGCCGTGCTGACCGGTGGCGGTGCGGTCGTCAATGCTGCTCGTCCTCAGGCCGGGGACACGCTGGTCGTCGTCGGTCTCGGCGGAGTGGGGATGGCCGCGCTGCTCGTGGCGCTGGCCCACGACGACGTCACCGTGATCGCCGTCGACACCTCTCCCGACAAGCGCGACACGGCCCGTTCGCTGGGAGCCCGAGACGTCCTCTCACCGGACGAGGCCGTCGAGCAGGGCGTGAAGGCACGGCTGGTCATCGAGGCCGCGGGGAGCGTGCCCGCGCTCGCCACGGCGGTCGCGCTCACCGGACCGGGAGGCACTACGATCACTGTCGGCCTGCCCACCCCCGACGCCCGGCTCGAGATCTCGCCCACCGCTCTCGTCGGCGAGGGCCGCTCACTGGTGGGCAGCTACCTCGGATCCGCCGTCCCGGCCCGCGACATCCCCCGCTTCGTGGACATGTGGCGCGAGGGGCGACTGCCGGTCGAGCGACTCGTCACCGACCGTCTGCCGCTGGGTCGGATCAACGAGGCGATGGACGCCCTGGCCGACGGAACCGCCCTCCGTCAGATCCTCACCATGGACTGACCACGAGCCCCATACATCAGGCTCAGATGTCGTAGTCCACGACGGTGACTCAGATGTCGTAGTCCACGACGGTGACTCAGATGTCGTAGTCCACGACGACCGGCGCGTGATCGCTGATCCTCCGGTCCGGCGCCGGATCGCGGTCGGTCCCTGCGGAGATCGCGGTCCGGGCCAGTCGCGGTGTGGCGAGGTGGTAGTCGATCCGCCACCCGGAATCGGAGGCGAACGACTCCCCCAGCCACGACCACCACGAGTAGGGACCGTCGACCTCGGGATGGTGCCGGCGGACGACGTCGACGAGCGTGCGCGGCGACAGCAGCGAATCGAACCAGGCGCGTTCCTCGGGCAGGAAACCCTCGGCCTGCCCGCGACGCCGCCAGTTGCGCACGTCGTAGCGCGTGTGGGCGACATTGAAATCACCCATGATCAGGAACTCCCGCCCCTGGGCGCGCGCCGCGAGTCGGCTACGGGTCAGCTGCCGGGCGAAGGCCGACAGGAACCGCATCTTGCGTTGGTAGCGCACCCCACCGTCCGGTTCGTCGCGCATGCGCCCGGGTTTCTGGAGGTGCGCCGGGAGCCCGCCCTTCGGCAGGTACAGCGACGCCACGGTGATCGGTGCGTCGGCGAGATCCACCTCGACGTACCGCCCCTCGTGGGCGAATTCGGACAGTCCGCGTGCCAGCGCTCCCCGATCGAACTCGATCCGGTCGACGTGTTCCTCACCGGGAAGTCGCAGCAGTGCGGTGCCGCTCCAGGTGCGCACGGCGGCAGGTTCGTGCAGGGTCAGGATTCCGACGCCGTTGCGGCCGGGAAGGGTGCCCTCGTCGTAGGCGAGGTGGTACTTGCCGAAGACACCCTGCGGGATCGCAGCCGCCGGAGCGCGTACCTCCTGCAGGGCCACCACGTCGGGGTTGCGTTCACGCAGCCAGTCCTCGAATCCGCGGCGCTGTGCGGCGCGGATTCCGTTGATGTTGAAGGTCGCGATGCGCACGATCGTCCAGTCTAGGCAACCGATCGATCCGTGAGGAACGGGACGACGGCCGCCGCGAAATCGCGGGCACGGTCGCGGTGGATGCTGTGCCCGCAGCCGATCTCCCGCACGGAGGCCGAAGGCAGTGCCTCGACTGCCGCCGTCAGCAGTTGCGGGTCGACCATGCTGCCGCGCCGCACTCCGCGCAACAGCAGGGTCGGGGCGGCGAGGGACGGAAGTTGTTGCCACCACACCGGATTCGGCGTGTGGAACTGGGCGACGACCGACGGCGTCATCGAGCGGTCGAAGGCGGTGACCGCGCGAGGGTTGAGCGCCATGCTGGTCGCGGCGTGCCACAACTCCGCGGGAGTCGGGCGGTGGGCCGGCATCTCCGGAACCGGATCCCCCTCCCGCAACGGCAGAGGTGTCTCCTCGAGGACGAGTCGCCGGACGAGGCCGGGATTCTGTTGCGCGACCAGCGATCCCACGTGCCCGCCGAGCGAGTGCCCGACGAGATCGACGGCCTCGACACCGAGATGGGCGCACAGGCCGGCGACGTCGGCGGCGAACTCACCGAAACGGTACGAGGCGGCCCGGCCACTGCGTCCGTGTCCGCGCAGGTCGACGATGATCACCCGTCGGCCCGCCTTCACCAGGGCTCCGGTGAACCGGGTCCACGTGCGCCCGTCGCCACCCATCCCGTGCACCAGCAGTACGGGCACGGAACGGGCGGCGGCAGCGGACGGTGCGAACTCGCGATATGCGAGGGCGACCCCGTTCGGCGCGGCGGTGAGGACCGGAGATCTCATGATGCTCGAGCCTACTCAGTCGTAGACGCCCTCCACCCGCCAGCCGTCGGCACCGAAGAACACCAGCAGGGCCCGTGATTCCTCGAGCAGCACCTGCAGACGGGCGGCGCACCGGGCGGCGGCCGGGTCCCACCAGTACTCGTCCACCGGCCACGGACCGGCCCATCCGATCACCGTCCAGCTGCGACTTCCCCATCGCAGCCGAGCAGGTGACCCGCTGAGCAGTCCGCGCTCGGTCACCGAGACCGGATTCCCCACGTCGTCGTCCAGCCGGATCGCAGGAGGTGTGTGCAACACCAGCGCGGGAGCGGGGGGCGGGAGCCGGCCCGGCCACGGTGCGTCCGGGTCGGAGTGCGGGATCGCCTCGTCGCCGACGGGCACGAGGACGATCCGTTCGGTGGGTCCCCGGCCACCACCGAGGACTCCGATCCGGACGGCGTCCCCACCGAGCAGGCCCTGCACCCGGACGAGCGCCCGACGTGCCCGTTCGTCCTCGTCGCCGACACCGCCCCACAACCCGAGTTGCAGCGCACCTGCGGCCACGACCTCGACCGGTTCGAGGCGCAGCAGCACGATTCCCGCCGTGGGCCGGTTGGTGTTGCGGCCGGTGAGCCATCCGTCGAGCTGCCATCGCACACGATCGGCCGTGCCCTCGGGGGTGAGCGGCTCGGCGCAGCGCCAGGTGCGCGCGAGTTCCTCCCCGGCCCCGGTGCGTGCCGTCACGAGCAGTCGCGTGCATGCGACTCCCGCTGCCGCGAGCCTGGTGTGGAGCAGTTCGGCCAGTGCGCGACCGGCGAAGGCCGCGGCGTCGACCCGCTCCACCGGCGGGTCGCAGGGCTGCTCGACCGTCAGGTCCGGAGGGATCGGCCGTCCCGACGGGGGACGTTCCGGCAGGCCCCGTGCGCTCCGATGCGCAGCAACGACGTCCGCGTCGAAGCGTGAGGCCACATCGATCGAGGACAACGCGGCGAACGCTCCGATGGTGCGGATACCGAGACGGCGCAACAGATCCACCGTGTCGGCCCGCCGAGGAGCCGCCAGCGCCGGTTCCACCGCGAGATACGAGACGGGCAGCGGCGCCAGGAACTCGGCGCCCCTCCCCGTCGGGACCAGCGCGTTCCGGCGCGCGGCGAGGACCGCGGTGGACAACTCGTCGGCGACACCGACCTGGCATTCCACGCCGGTCGCGGCGACCGCGTCGATCAGGGCCTCCGCGGCGGCCCCCTCCGAGCCGAACCACCGGACCGCACCGCGCGCGGCGAGGATCACCAGACCCGGGCGCAGCACCTCCACGCCCGGGGCCACCGCATCGATTGCGGCCACCACCGCCTCGAACGTCCGCGCTTCCAGGTCGGGATCCGAGCGGGCCACATACAGTTCCGGGCAGCGTGCCTGCGCCTCACGTCGTCTCAGGCCGCGCCGGACACCCGCGGCCCGCGCCGAGGCCGAGCAGGCGACGACACGATTCGCCGAGACCACCGCCACCGGGACGGTCGCGGGCAACTCCGCGGCGGTGGCGGCGGCGACCGCGGGCCAGTCGGGGCACCAGAGGGCCACGACCCGCGCGGGCGCCCGTCGAGAGGACGGGTCGTTCACCGGACCGCTTTACGGAAATGCCCGTCCTCCAGCCGATTCCGCTCCTCACTCGCCCACTCGACGGCACTGCGGCCGGCGCACACCTCCACGCGGGTGGCGCGCGGAGGAAACGCACGCCCGTGCGCCCGGACCGACAAGCGGGTCGCGCACAGCCGGTCCCGGCCGGGACCGTCCACACCCCGATAACCGTCGACCCGCGCCTCCAGTCGCACGTGGGCACCCTCCCAGCGACCGTCCGTGACCACGAGGACGGACTGCTTGCTCCGCGCCCGGGCGGCGACCGCACGAGCGCGGGACGGCGGCACCGATGCCCCACCGAGCCCCAACACCACCAGGTCGATCCCGTCGAGCAGCACCGCGGCGATCTCCACGGGATCCGGTCCGGGATCGGGGATCACAGCCAACCGGTGCAGACGGGCTCCCATCTCTGCGGCGGCGAGCAGACCCAGCCGGTGCTGGCCGATCACGGCGGCGTACCCGCCGGAGGCCGTCACGGACGCGAGCATCCCGAGGAGAAGGGAGGTGGCGCCGGACACCGAGACGACGCTGCCGCGCACCAATCCGCCCTGCGGCAACAGTTCCGCGAGCGGAGCCGGGACGGGCAGGATGCGGTCGGAGGGGGCCTCGACCCGGCCTCGCGCGACGGACTGGACCTCGCCCCGCGCCGGCACCGCCGCGATCCGACGTCGCAGCGCCTCGATCCGCTCCGCGCGACCCGCTTCCTCGTCGTCCACCGGAAATTCGGCCACCTCGCCCACTGTCACCCCTGTCATCCGCCTGCCGCCTGACACACACGACCGGCCGACCACGGGGAAGTCGTGGCCCGGCTCGCACTCTATTCGAACATACTTTCGATCTTCATCAAGTAGAACCGACCCGAATCCTTCCCGTCAAGCCGGGAGCACCGCCCCCGACGGTGACTACAGTGCAGCTCACACGTTTTTCGGCCGGGGCGAACACCTCCGATCGGCTACTCTCGATCGAGTGGCGGAGCAGGCGTGGGCAGGACGGGCCGTAGGGCCGGATCACTTGGTGGCCGGTCGATATCGGCTCGACTCCAAGCTCGGCGGTGGCGGCATGGGTGCCGTCTGGCTCGCCCGCGACAACCGTCTGGGTCGCGACGTCGCCGTCAAGCAGGTGATCTCCACCGCAGACCTCGATCCCGACGAGGCCGAGGATCTTCGCCGCCGCGCGCTCCGGGAGGGCCGGGCCGCCGCCCAGCTCGCCCACGAGCACGCCATCTCGATGTACGACATGGCTCTGCACTACGGCGAACCGTGGCTCGTCATGGAGCACTTGCCGTCCCGCAGCCTGGCGCAGGTGATGAACGTCGTCGACGCCCTCCCGCCGTACGTGGTGGCGCAGATCGGCGCGAACGTCGCCGACGCCCTCACCGCCGCGCACGCCGCCGGGATCGTCCACCGCGACGTCAAGCCCGGCAACATCCTCATCGCCGAACGCGGCCGCGACGCCGGCATCGTGAAGATCAGCGACTTCGGCATCGCTCGCGCGAAGGGCGACAACGACCCCGACGGCGTGATCATCGGCACCCCCGCCTATTTCGCACCCGAGGTCGCGCGCGGCAACGATCCCACCGAGGCCAGCGACGTCTTCTCGCTCGGCGCCACCCTCTACACCGCGGTGGAGGGGCAACCGCCCTTCGGCTTCGAGACCGACTCGATCGCGTTGCTGCACCGGGTCGCGCGGGCGGAGATCATCATGCCCACGCACACCGGTCCGCTCACCGAGCCCCTGCTCGAGATGCTCCAGCCCGATCCGGCGCGACGCCCGACGATGGCGCAGGCGCGCGATCTCCTCGCCCGCGTGGTCCTCGGACCGGGCGGATCGGCGGCGGCCCTGCGCGGCCGTCCCATCCAGAACGAGGACGGCACGATCCCGTCGTGGGCACAGCGTTCCGCGCACTTCGCCGAACCCGCACGCCCCCGTGGTTCCTTCGTCGACCGCCCCCTCGGTGCCGCGACGCAGGCCACCGGTGGTCCGAAGAAGTCGGCGAAGGGTTTCGCCCCGGCGGATCTGCTCGACCGCCTGCTCCCGAAGGGTCCCGTGCCCGACAACCCGCAGGACCGCATCGTCGCCTATGCACCCCTGGCGATGGCGGCGATGGTCGCGGTGATCGTGGTGGCGCTGCTCGTCGCCGTCATCATCGCGCTGGTCGTCTGATCCGACGTCACGCTCAGTCGATGCGGCGGCGGTGTGCCCAACGAGTCAGCGCGTTGCGGTTCGACTGCTGCGTCTTGCGCAGCACGTTCGACGCGTGGGTCTCGACGGTCTTCACCGAGATCACGAGTTCCTCGGCGATCTCGCGGTAGGTGTAGCCGCGAGCGAGCAGGCGCAGTACCTCGAGTTCCCGCGGCGTCAGCGAGTCGAGCTCGGGATCGAGGGGCGGTTCCGGCGCAGCCGACCGGCCGGTGAACGAGTCGAGCACGAAACCGGCCAGACGCGGACTGAACACGGCGTCTCCCCCGGCGACCCGCCGGACGGCGTCGGCCAGATCCGGACCGGAGATCGTCTTCGTCACGTACCCGCGGGCGCCGGCGCGGATGACGGCGATGACGTCCTCGGCCGCGTCGGACACGCTGAGCGCCAGGCAGACCGGCCCGTCCGGGATCCGCTGGAGGACGGCGACGCCGCCGCCGTCGGGCATGTGGACGTCGAGGAGCACGACATCCGGCTTGGTCGCCTCGATCCCGGCGACGGCCTCGGCGACTCCCCCGGCCTCGCCGACGATCTCCATGTCGGCCTCGCGCCCCAGTTCGGTGCGCACTCCGGAGCGGAAGACCGCATGGTCGTCCACCAGGAAGACACGATAGGGACGGTTGTTCTCGGTGGCATCGGACGATGTCGCCGGAATCGAAGTCACTGTGTCTGCTCCTCGGGGTGGGGGTCGTTCACCCCCCACTCTAAGGTCGACTCGGTGTCCTGTTCGCGTTCGGTCTCCGTCCGGCCGGCGCGCGGCACATGGATGCGCACCTCGGTTCCCTTTCCGGGACTCGACTTCACGACCGTCCGGCCGCCGCGACGTTCGATGCGCGCCCGGATGGACTTGGCCAGACCCTGCCGATCGGCCGGCACCTCGTCGGGATCGAATCCGACGCCGCGATCGCGCACGAACACGCTCACCTGATGCGGTTCCACCTCCGCGAAGAGGTCGACGCTGTCCACCCCGGCGTGCTTGGCGGCGTTGACGAGAGCCTCGCGGGTCGCGCCGAGCACGGCGGTCGCGGCCTCGGGGGTCAGATCGCTGTCGTCGGGCGCGACGTCGCCGACGATGACGGGTTGGACGGACAGACCGTACTGGTCCTCCACCTCACCGGCGATGGTGCGCAGCGTCTCGGCGAGCGAGGTGCTCGGCGTCTCGTCCCCACCGAACAGCCAGCGGCGCAGTTCGCGTTCCTGGCTGCGCGCCAGTCGCACGACCTCCTGCTGGTCGCCGGCCTGCTTCTGGATGAGCGCGAGGGTCTGGAGCACCGAGTCGTGCAGGTGCGACGCGATCTCCTCGCGCTCCTCGTTGCGCACCCGGGCCGCACGCTCGGTCTCGAGGGCACGCCACATCCGGATCCACAGCGGCACCGACAGCAGGGCGGCACCGACCAGCGTGACCACCACGGCGACCAGCGACGAGCGCAACGCCGCGACGTCGACCTGCGCGATGACCATCACTCCGAGTCCGGTGACGACGAGGGTCAGGCCGCCGAGTACGCGGGCCCATGTGAGGACCGTCGGATGTGCGGGCAGACCGAGTACCGATCGGGGGCCTTCGACGTCGAATTCACGCCATACGAGCGCTGCACCGACGACCACCACGACGATCGGCAGCACCACACCGGCGGCACCACCACTGAACAGCCACGAAAGACCCACCGCCAGGCCGATACCCATGAAGGCGAGGCCGATGGCGCGGCGCCGTTCGGGGCCGGTGGGACGATCGGTGTCGGAGCCCGGGGGCACGAACATCCACAGCAGGCCGTAGGCCGCGATCCCGAACCCGCCGAGGGCGGCGAGCACTGTGAACGCGACCCGCACCTTGGTGGCGTCGATGCCGAGATGGTCGGCGACACCGCCGGCCACACCGCCCACGATGCGACCGCCCACCCGCCGTTCGAGGCGGGGAACGGTCACGGGTAATCCAGGTACCGGTTGCACACCTCGATACTGGCACGGAGATCGCCGGCCCGGCATCGGGGACGAACCCTGATGTCCGGGTTCCGATCGGGCCCTCGGAAATCAGGGTTGGTCCCTGATGTGCCGCGCGCGGAAGCCCAGCAGGATGGGTGCCATGGACACGAGGAGCTTTCAGGACCAGGTGGCGGACATGTGGCGGACCCGCCCGGTGCGTCTGCCGAAGGAGGGGCACATCGCGGGTGTGTGCTCGGGTATCGGAGTGCGCTACGGCGTCGATCCCGTGCTGATCCGTGTCGTCTTCGTCGCGTCGGCGCTGTTCGGCGGTGGCGGTCTCGTCCTCTATCTGGCCGCCTGGCTGATGTTCCCCCGTCACGGCGACCAGGTCTCCTCGCTCGAATCGCTCGTCGGGCGGGGTGCGAGCTCGGACTCGACCACCAAGGTCGTCGTACTCCTCGTGGCCCTGGCGATCGCGGCGGGTGCCATCGGTCCGGTGGGTGCGGGTTCGGGCGGTTCCGGATTCATCGGAACGCTCCTGCTGCTCGGCGGTTGGTGGCTGCTCTATCAGCGGCGTCCCGAACCGCCGGTGCTGCCGGCGCCCGAGGGAACCTCCTTCCCCACCCAGGCGGCCTTTCCTCAGCCTCCGGTGACGAACGCGTACTGCTCCCCGTGGGGCGCACACACCGGTGCATGGCACATGCAGGCGGGTCCGGCGGCCACGACGACACCGAGCGGAGAGGCAGCCGGCACGGAGACAACCAGCACAGCGGCAACCCCGCCTGCGCAGACCACCGACGCGACGGAGGTCCTGAGCACCACCGACGCCTCGGACACCCCTGCTTCGGGCACCGATTCCACAGCGCCCACCGAGACGACGGAGAGGAAGACGTCCCCGATGCCCGACCTACGCAAGGACACCGACCGCAAGGACACCGACGTTCCGCTCCCGGATGTCGACGCGCTCTCCCCCCACCGTTCGGCACCGCCGGCATGGGATCCCCTCGGGGTCGCCCCGTTCGCATGGGATCTGCCCGAACCGGCACCGAAGCACGAACCCGCGATCGTCACGAATCGACGCTCGCGCCTGACCACGACGGTTCTCGGACTGGCCGTGATCGCCGCTGCGGTGACCGGCGCGCTCGGTGCCGCCGCCGACCTGGCCTGGGTGACCCCCGCCCGGGTGGGTGCCGTGGCTCTCGCGGTCGTCGGTCTGGGCCTGCTGATCGGCGCGTTCCTGCACCGCGGGCACGGACTGCTCGTCGTCACCGGCCCCCTCCTGGGATTCGTCGTCCTCGCCTCGATCGCCGGCCCGGTCGACACCTCCAACTGGGGCGACCGAACCTGGGCTCCGACCAGTACCGATCAACTCGAGTCCGAGTACAGCTTCCAGTTCGGGGCGATGACCCTCGATCTGCGGGGACTCGAACTCACCGAGGACCGCACGGTGCAGGTCGACGGCCGGTTCGGCAGCGTCGAGGTGCTGTTGCCGGAGAACCTGGACGTCCGCGCCGACTGCACGGTCGGTCCCGGTGAGATCAGGGGATGCCCCGCCCCCGGCATCGACGGTGGTGCCGACGGAGTCGACGACGGGCCGGTCCTGGACCTGAACGCGAACATGGAATTCGGATCTCTGGAGGTGCGTCGTGGCTGATCACGAAACCGGAACACACACCGAGGATCGGACCGAGCGCACCCGCAAGGGACCGTCGCTCCTGCTCCTGCTCGCCGCACTGGCAGCGCTGGTCGTGAGCGGATGGGCCATGATCGGACCGTTCTCGGTCGAGTTCCTCGCCGCCGTCGACCTCGGGTGGGTCCTGGTGGGCGCGGCCCTGCTGATCGGAGCGGTGCTGGTCTTCCTCCCCAACCGCCGGAGATAACCACCCCCACCTACGCGACGTCCCCCGGNCCGGGGGACGTCGTCTCACCGCTTACGGCGAGCGAAAATCACTCCCACTCGATCGTTCCCGGGGGCTTGCTCGTCACGTCGAGCACCACTCGGTTGACCTCCGCCACCTCGTTGGTGATGCGGGTGGAGATCCGCTCGAGGGTCTCGTAGGGCAGGCGCGTCCAGTCGGCGGTCATCGCGTCCTCGCTGGAGACCGGACGCAGCACGATCGGGTGTCCGTAGGTGCGGCCGTCGCCCTGCACGCCCACGCTGCGGACGTCGGCGAGCAGCACGACCGGGCACTGCCAGATCTGTCCGTCGAGGCCGGCGGAGGTGAGCTCCTCGCGGGCGATCGAGTCGGCGCGGCGCAGGATTTCGAGGCGTTCGCGGGTGACCTCACCGATGATGCGGATGCCGAGGCCGGGGCCGGGGAACGGCTGGCGGCCGACGATCTCCTCGGGCAGACCGAGCTGACGTCCGACCGCGCGCACCTCGTCCTTGAACAGCAGGCGCAGCGGCTCGACGAGCTCGAACTCGAGGTCCTCGGGAAGTCCACCGACGTTGTGGTGGCTCTTGATGTTCGCGGTGCCGGAACCGCCGCCGGACTCCACGACGTCCGGGTACAGGGTGCCCTGCACGAGGAACTTCACGGTCTCGCCCTTGTCGGCACCCTCGCCGAGCACCTCGGAGACCGCGCCCTCGAAGGAACGGATGAACTCGCGGCCGATGATCTTGCGCTTGGTCTCGGGGTCGGTGACGCCGGCGAGCTCGCGCAGGAAGGTCTCGGACGCGTCGACGGTGACCAGACGGGCACCCGTCGCGGCGACGAAGTCCTTCTCGACCTGCTGCCGTTCGCCCTCGCGCATGAGGCCGTGGTCGACGAACACACAGGTCAGGCGGTCGCCGATGGCGCGCTGCACCAGCGCGGCCGCCACGGCGGAGTCAACGCCGCCGGACAGGCCGCAGATGGCACGACCGTCGCCGATCTGCTCGCGGACCTGCTCGACGAGCGCGTCGGCGATGTTCGCTGCGGTCCAGTCGCCCGGGATTCCGGCGATGTCGTGCAGGAACCGGCTCAGCACCTGCTGGCCGTGGGGCGAGTGCAGCACCTCGGGGTGGTACTGAACACCGGCGAGGCGACGGGCGCGGTCCTCGAACGCCGCGACCGGGGCACCGGCGCTGGTCGCCGTGACCTCGAAGCCCTCGGGGGCCTCGGTGACGCCGTCGCCGTGGCTCATCCAGACGGGCTGCGTCTCGGGCAGGCCGTCGTGCAGCACACCGCCGGAGACCGACAACTCGGTGCGGCCGTACTCGCGCGAGCCGGTGTGCGCGACCGTGCCGCCGAGCGCCTGCGCCATCGCCTGGAAGCCGTAGCAGATGCCGAAGACGGGGACGTCGAGATCGAACAGCGTGGGATCGAGACGCGGTGCGCCCTCCTCGTACACGCTGGCGGGGCCACCGGACAGCACCACCGCGCGCGGGTTCTTCGCCGCGATCTCCTCGACACCGGCCGTGTGGGGCACGACCTCCGAGTAGACGTTGGCCTCACGAACGCGCCGAGCGATCAGCTGCGCGTACTGAGCTCCGAAATCGACGACGACGACCGGTCTGGACTGCTGGCTTTGCGACGACACCCGAACAGTCTAAGCGGCCGCGCCGGGTGTTCCCGACGCGGCCGCTCATCCGATCACTTCCGGGTCGCTACGCGACGCCGCTGTGCTTGACCTCGACGACCGGCAGTCGCAACGCACCGGGTGCGTCGACGGGCACCACGGGGTTCTTCGGTTCGATCGGCGCGATACGACGGTAGGGCTGTCCCTGCTCGGGACGCTGGTCGTCCTCACCCTTGTTGGGCCACAACGACGCAGCGCGTTCGGCCTGCGCTGCGATGGTGAGCGAGGGGTTCACACCGAGGTTCGCGGAGACCGCGGCGCCGTCGACGACGCTCAGCGTCGGGTAGCCGTGGACGCGGTGGTACGGATCGATGACCCCGTGGTCGCGATCGGATCCGATCACGGCGCCACCGAGGAAGTGTGCGGTGAGCGGAATGTTGAAGATCTCACCCCACGTGCCGCCCGCGACACCGTCGATCTTCTCGGCGATGCGGCGCGTGGCCTCGTTGCCGGCCGGGATCCAGGTGGGATTCGGCTGCCCGTGGCCCTGTTTGCTCGTGACCTTGCGGCGGCCGAACAGACCCTTGGTCGTGTAGGTGGTGATGGAGTTGTCGAGGTTCTGCATCACCAGCGCGATGATGGTGCGCTCGCTCCACCGGTGCACCGAGAGCATCCGCAGCATCTTCACGGGGTTCCGCACGACCTGCCCGAGGAACTTCACCCAGCGCGGGGTGCGTCCGTCGCCGTCGGTCATGAGGGTCTGCAGCAAGCCCATCGCGTTCGATCCCTTGCCGTACCGCACGGGTTCGATGTGCGTGTCGGGGGTGGGGTGGAACGACGAGGTGATCGCGACACCCTCGGTGAGCTTCAGATCGGGATCGATCCGCATCTTCCCGGCGCCGACGATCGATTCGGAGTTGGTGCGGGTCAGTTCGCCGACCTTGTCGGACAGTTCGGGCAGCGCACCGGTGTCCTTGAGGTGGTGCAGCAGGTGCTGCGTGCCCCACGTTCCGGCCGCGAGGACGACGTGCGCGGCCGTGTAGGTGCGCCGCCGCTTGCGGACCCACGCGCCGGTGCGTTCGGTGATCACGTCCCAGGTGCCGTCGGCGGCCTGACGGAGATCGGTGACGGTGGTCAGCGGGACGATCTCGGCTCCCGCCCGCTCGGCGAGACCCAGATAGTTCTTCACGAGGGTGTTCTTGGCACCGTGGCGGCATCCCGTCATGCACTCACCGCACTCGATGCAGCCGGTGCGGTCGGGGCCCACGCCACCGAAGTAGGGATCGGCGACCGTGCGGCCGGGTTCGCCGAAGAACACGCCCACGGGCGTCTGGATGAAGGTCTCGCCGACGCCCATGTCGTCGGCCACCGACTTGATCACCTTGTCGGCGTCGGTCATCCGGCCGTACTGCACCACGCCGAGCATCCGCTTCGCCTGGTTGTAGTACGGGCTCAGTTCGTCCTGCCAGTCGGTGATGTGCGCCCACTGGCGGTCCTCGAAGAACGGCGCCGGAGGCTTGTACAGGGTGTTCGCGTAGTTCAGCGACCCGCCGCCCACGCCGGCACCGGCGAGGATCAGGCAGTCGCGCAGCAGGTGCACGCGCTGGATGCCGAAGCAGCCGAGCTTGGGCGCCCAGAGGAAGCGGCGCAGGTCCCAGCTGGTCTTCGCGAAGTCGGCGTCGGCGTAGCGGCGACCGGCCTCGAGAACGCCGACCTTGTAGCCCTTCTCCACGAGGCGCAACGCCGTGACGCTCCCACCGAAACCCGATCCGACGATCAGGACGTCGTAGTCCGTGACCCGTTGCTTACCCATGGAACCTCCAGCGACGAGAGTTGTTACCGGCCAGTATGCACTTCGGCGGTGTGACTACAGGCACAGCCCCGACTCTACCCGTTACGCGGAGTTGCACGAAAACGAAGTGTGAGAAAAATCGATGGCCGGTCACCGCGTCCTGCGACGCTGTGACCGGCCATCGGGATGTACCGGGAAGGTCCTTATCCGCGGACCGACAGACCGACCTTCTGGAATTCCTTCAGATCGGAGTATCCGGCCTTCGCCATGGATCGACGCAGGCCGCCCACGAGATTGAGCGAACCGGAGGGGTCATCGGACGGGCCGAACAGCACCCGGCCGAGGCCCGGTCGTCCGTCCTCGGCGATCCGGACCGCAGCGCCGCGCGGCATCGACGGATGCCCGGCCACGGACGGCCAGTACCAGCCCTTGCCCGCGGCCTCCTCGGCGAGAGCCAGGGGCGCGCCGAGCACCACCGCGTCGGCGCCGCACGCGATCGCCTTCGCGAGGTCGCCGGCGTTCTCGATGTCGCCGTCGGCGAGCACGTGGACGTAACGGCCCCCGGTCTCGTCGAGGTAGTCGCGCCGGGCCGCAGCGGCGTCGGCGATGGCCGTGGCCATCGGGATGCCGATACCGAGCGAAGAGGACGTGGTGGTCGCCTGCTTCGTGGAGCCGAAGCCGACGATGACACCGGCCGCACCCGTGCGCATCAGATGCAGCGCGGTGCGGTGGTCGCTGACACCACCGGCGATGACCGGCACGTCGAGCTCCGAGATGAACGTCTTGAGGTTCAGCGGCTCGTCCTCACCGTGGGCCACATGCTCGGCCGAGATGATGGTGCCCTGGACGACGAGGAGATCGATGCCCGCCTTCACGAGTTCGGGCGTGAGGGCGCGCGCATTCTGCGGGCTGACGCGGACCGCGGTGGTCACCCCGGCATCCCGCACCTGTGCGACGGCCGCGGCCAGCAGATCGCCCTGCAGCGGAGCCGCGTGCAGTTCCTGCAGGTAGCGGACGGCTGCGCGCGGATCCGTGCTCGCGATCTCCGCGAGACGGGTGACGACGGCGTCGACATCGGCATGACGACCCCACAGGCCCTCGCCGTTGATGACACCGAGACCGCCGGCCTTGCCCAGCTCGACCGCGAAGGTGGGCGACACCAGCGCGTCGGTGGGGTGCGCCAGCACCGGGATGTCGAAACGGTAGGCGTCGATCTGCCAGGCCGTCGACACCTCCTTCGACGAACGCGTCCGGCGCGACGGGACGATGTCGACGTCGCCCAGCTCGTACGTACGTCGGGCCGTGCGACCCATGCCGATTTCAACGAGGTCGCGCACGCGCGCCCCTTTCTCCTCTTGGACGATGCTCCCGTCCTATTCGGAACGGGACCCTGCTGCGAACGCGAAAACTACCGGACCACGTAGTTCGGTGCCTCGGCGGTGATCGTGATGTCGTGCGGGTGGCTCTCCTTGAGGCCGGCGGCGGTGATCTGCACGAACTGCGCCTCCTGCAGTTGCTCGATCGTCGTCGCGCCGGTGTAGCCCATCGCTGCGCGCAGGCCACCGATGAGCTGGTGCGTGACCTGCTGCAGCGGGCCGCGGAACGGCACGCGTCCCTCGATGCCCTCGGGCACGAGCTTGTCCTCGGAGAGCACGTCGTCCTGGAAGTAGCGGTCCTTCGAGTACGACTTGGCTTCGCCGCGGCTCTGCATCGCGCCGAGCGAGCCCATGCCGCGGTAGCTCTTGAACTGCTTGCCGTTCACCAGGATCAGCTCACCCGGGGACTCGGTGGTGCCGGCGAGCAGCGAACCGAGCATCGCGGTGGACGCACCGGCCGCCAGAGCCTTGGCGACGTCGCCGGAGAACTGCAT
The DNA here is from genome assembly GCF_053345925.1 of Rhodococcus sp. C26F. Taxonomy (NCBI): domain Bacteria; kingdom Bacillati; phylum Actinomycetota; class Actinomycetes; order Mycobacteriales; family Nocardiaceae; genus Rhodococcus; species Rhodococcus sp. C26F. Next base: position 92,903 of record NZ_JBKFBA010000003.1, on the reverse strand, counting down.
ACCGCCGTCGGCGATGACCGGCACGCCGTGGGCGCGCGCCACCGTGGACGCCTCGAGGATCGCCGTGATCTGCGGCGCGCCGACACCCGCAACGACACGCGTGGTGCAGATCGAGCCGGGGCCGATACCGACCTTGACCGCGTCGACGCCGGCGTTGATGAGCGCCTCGGTGCCCTCGCGGGTCGCGACGTTGCCGCCGATGATCTGCACGCGGTCGCCGACCTCGCTCTTGAGCTTCGAGATCATCGACAGCACGTTGGCCGAGTGGCCGTGGGCGCTGTCGACGACGAGAACGTCGGCTCCGGCATCGACCAGCGTCATGGCGCGGGTCCAGGAGTCGTCGCCGACGCCCACGGCGGCACCGACGAGCAGACGGCCGTCGCGGTCCTTCGTGGCGTTGGGGTGCTGCTCGGTCTTGACGAAGTCCTTGACGGTGATCAAGCCGGTGAGCTTGCCCTGACCGTCGACGATCGGCAGCTTCTCGATCTTGTGGCGACGCAGGAGACCGAGCGCGGCCTCGGCGGTGACGCCTTCGCGGGCCGTGACCAGCGGAGCCTTCGTCATGACCTCGGCGACCGGGCGGTTCTGGTCGACCTCGAACCGCATGTCGCGGTTGGTGATGATGCCGACGAGCTGACCCTCGTCGTCGGTGACCGGCAGACCCGAGATGCGGAATCGCGCACACTTCGCGTCGACCTCGGCCAGCGTGTCGGTCGGCTTGCAGGTGACGGGATCGGTGACCATGCCGGCCTCCGACCGCTTGACGGTCTCGACCTGCGCGGCCTGCACCTCGGTGGGCATGTTGCGGTGCAGCACGCCCATACCACCGGCCCGGGCCATCGCGATGGCCATGCGGGACTCGGTGACGGTGTCCATCGCGGAGCTGACCAGCGGGATCCGCAGGCGGATCTCGCGGGTGAGCTGACTCGACGTGTCGACCTGACTCGGGACGACGTCGGAAGCCGCGGGAAGCAGCAGCACGTCGTCGAAGGTCAGACCCAGCATTGCGACCTTGTTCGGGTCGTCACCGCCGGTGTGCACGCGCCCTCCGGTACTACTCATGCGGTTCGGACCCTCCGTGACAGTCGATGGGAGCGGACGGCAGAACCGTCCGGCAGCGGGAATGAATGAAGGCTGTGCGCGCTCGTCGCACCGACGGGCGGTTGGAGAGCGGCACGCACCCATTCATGTTATCTGTTCGGGGGAACAAGCTCGGCTCCCACCCTGTTCCCCGATGTTCGTCACATCACCCCGTGTGATTTCACGGCGTGTCCCCTGGCGACCGCTGGCGCAGACCCCCTCGGTCTGCGTACCGTGGAGTCGTGCGTGATCAGTTGCCTCCCGGACTCCCACCGGACCCGTTCGCAGGAGACCCCGACGATCCGTCCGCAGCACTGGACGCGATCGAGCCGGGCCAGCCCCTGGATCCTGCGGAGCGGCTCGCGGTGGAAGAGGACCTCGCAGACCTGGCCGTCTACGAGGCGCTGCTGGCTCCCCGCGGCGTCCGCGGACTCGTGGTGTGCTGCGAGGACTGCCACCAGGACCACTACCACGACTGGGACATGCTGCGGGCGAACCTGCTGCAGCTGCTCGTCGACGGCACCGTCAGACCGCACGAGCCGGCCTTCGATCCGTCCCCCGACGCCTACGTCACCTGGGACTACTGCCGCGGCTACGCGGACGCGTCCATGAACGAGGCTCTTCCCGTCGACCCCTACGGTCTGGATTCCTGACCGACCGTTCCCCACGCGGACCACGCATCACGTCACTTCCACGAACGACCCGGGCCCGNNNCCCGGGTCGTTCGGTACTTCTAGCCGCCTTCCGAAGTGGTCACGGACCCCGGAGCGAAATCTGCTCCCGGTCCGTCCTGCGTCGACCGCGGCGACGATGCCGTCGTCGTCGGAGCGGGAGTCGGAGAAGCCGAGGTCGACGGAGGAGCCTCGCTGGGCACCGACGGAGCCGGCGTGCTCGACGGGGGCGGTGGCGGCGGTGGCGCGGTCTGCGACGGCGTCGTGGTGTTCGAAACCGGAGGCGGCGGCGCTTGCAGGATGGTCGGATCCACCGTCGTGGAAGTGGGCGGCACGGTCGTGCCGGTTTCCGCACCGGTCGTCGGGGCAGGCTGCTGCCCTTCCGTGCCGGGCGTCGTGACCGGCGGGGGCACGACGGCACCGGGAACCACCGGTACCTCGGGTGCCACCGGCGCTGCCGGCGGCGGAGGCACCTGCGGCACCAACCGGCCGAGTTCCTCGGCGAGGCGTTGCACCCAGTCGCCGAGCGCATCGCGCTCCTCCGCGTCCCGGACGTCGCCCGAACGGGACTCCGCGGACGTCAGCAACTCGCGTGCTTCCTCCGTGTTGCCCTCTGCGATGAGTTGTTCGGCACGCTCCAGGGTCGATGTGGTGTCGATCCGGGCCTCGGTAGATTGCGCCTGCTCACTGAACACGACCTGCTTGACGCCCCACAACGGGTCGCCGGGCTCGGCGCCGTAGGACACGGCGGTCGCGCTGCCGACGGCGACGGCGACGAGCGCTGCTGCACCTGCGAGCGGACGGAGCAACCGGAGTTGCCCCTTCGATCTCGGGCGCAGAGGGGTGACCTCCGGGGCCCGAGCGAGCGTTTCCCGTGTTCCCAGTTCCCGGTGGACGGCGGCGACCACTTCGTCGAGGTCGGGGCCGGCGGGCATCGGTTCGGCTAGGATCTCCGCACGCCAGTCGGCGAGCAGAGTGGCGAGTTCGTACTCCTCGTTGTCCTTCGTCTCGACGAGCCCGTTACCGGAGATCGCATCGATCAGCGCGTCATCACGACGCACGGCGGCGAGGTCCACGGAGGTTTCGTCGTCGGGAAACTCGTCGTCGAAGCCGTCGCCCGAGAAACGCCCCCTACCCATTCCGCTCACCTGCTCTCGTGACTTCCTTCTTGAGTCTCGCGATGGCCCGGTGCTGGGCCACCCTGATCGCTCCTGCAGTACTACCCACTGCTGCGGCCGTCTCCTCGGCCGACAATCCCATGACGAGACGGAGGATGAGGATCTCGCGCTGCTTCTCAGGGAGGATGCCCAGCAGCTGCTTCATCTGCCGGCCCGCCTCGGAGTTGATCGCGTATTCCTCGGGGCTGTCGTCGAGCGACATCACCTCCGGCACATCCGCCACGGGTTCCGCGCGGTTGCGCGCCGCACTGCGGTGCGCGTCGGCGACCTTGTGAGCAGCGATCCCGTACACGAACGCCATGAAGGGGCGGCCTTGGTCCTGATATCTCGGCAAAGCGGTCATCACGGCCAGGCACACCTCCTGTGCAACGTCGTCTGCAGAGAGCTGGCCGCGCTCTGCAGATCCGACCCGTGCGCGGCAGTACCGCACGACGAGGGGCCGGACACTTGCAAGAACCTGAGCGAGAGCCGCCCGGTCGCCTTGCGCAGCCGCAGCAACCGCGGAGTCCAACTCCTCACCCATAACAGTCATCGATTGCGCAAGTCCTGGCGTTACAGACGGCACCACCCCCCCCGGGCGGGCTTCCACCTGACCGTGGAACACCCCCAGAGTAACTACAACGACCGACCGGTCGGGTCACCCCCCGCGCGCGAATGGAACTCAACAGGCAGACGAGGTCACGAAGCGACCCCCACGCCCCCTGATCACGGTCGCGCAGAAGTCACGGACGCGACCCGCATCGAGATCACGGACGCGACCCGCGTCTCTCCCTGCCCCCAGCCCGTCGAGGAGCATCGCCGCGGCCCATTGCAGCGGAATGAGTCCGTGTTCCTCCGCGCGCGCGAGGACGTCGGCGGCCAGGTCCATGGCCGGACCGTGATCGGGCAGTCCGGTGAGAGAGGCCGACCGCACGAGGTCCGACTTCACGGAGTGCCGGATCGATCCGAATCCGTCCGCGAGTTCCACCGCGCGGTCCGCCCGGCTGCGCGCGCGGGTGAAGTCGCCTGCCGCGAGAGCGGATTCGGCCCCGACCCATGCGAGACGGATCCACTGTCGCACGAAGGCCTTCTCCCCCGCTTCCGATTCGGCGGCGTCGAGAGCGGCTGCGCATCGGTCGAGGAGCGACCCGCACACCGCGAGACGGCCCCGCCCGAGCGCATCGGCCGCCAATCCCGTGGCGGCGTCGCACCATGCAGCGACAGTATCGGCGTCGCGCCGTGCGGCGACAGTGTCGACGTCGCGCCGTGCGGCGACAGTGTCGACGTCGCGCCGTGCGGCGACAGTGTCGACGTCGCGCCGTGCGGCGACAGTGTTCCCGGAGCTGGTTCGCAGCGACCCCGCCTCGGCGAGAGCACGTCCGTCCAGGACGGCGGCCGCGCGATGTCCGCCCAACTGACGGAGAAGGGAGGCCTCGGTGCTCGCTCCGAACGACGACCACACTCCTCCGGTTCCACGCACTCGGGCCAGCTCGGCCCGCGCGGCGGCGTAACGTCCCTGCCCACCGAGCGCGACGGCCCGCAACCAGTTCTGTTCGGGTCCGTGCGCCGCAGGGAGCGGATGCGCCCCCGGGGTCGGGCCGAAGGCCGCGGCGACCAGGATCGCGTGGCGGTCGGAGGGTGTCGGTGCCGTGCGCCGGCGGGCGTCGGAATGTGCCATCGCGGAATCATCGCACCAGCGGATACCGGCGATACGCGGGGCTCCGGGACGACGCCGGGCATTTGTCGGAGAGAAATTATCACCGTGAGCGCAAATAGTCTCGATGATTGGAACGCGAGATGCACAGAAGACATTTCCGAACATTTTGTTAAACATCGCGTTAAAACATGCGTGGTGCATGTAGGGTGCCGCCCCTGCCCTCCGAGCCCGGGTCGGAGCCACATCCGGCCGCCGAAAGGCCGGGTTACCAGCGAGTAAGGGACCTTCGACCCACGTCGGGAGCGGACAATACCCCGGATCGCCCCCGCCCGCAGCGCACAGGCACGACTCCTCACGAAAGTAAATATTTCCGCGGTTAAATCTTGGCCGTTCGGTTATGGACTATCCCACTCATCGAAAATATTGACGACGAATCGATACAGATCCTACGGTGAGTTTGTTTGATCCGGATCACAGCGGGAATCCCGATGTGTCCACGGTCCGCTCGCACAACTCACGCGAGCTTGCTGCAAAGGAGTGCCACATGCCTGCACCACACACACTGCCCGGCCCCAACGCGGACCTCTGGGATTGGCAGATGCACGGTAAGTGTCGTGGTGTGGACTCCTCGGTGTTCTTCCACCCCGACGGAGAGCGCGGTCGTGCCCGCGCCCAGCGGGAGAACCGCGCGAAGGAGCTGTGCCGCACCTGCCCCGTGCTGGCCCGTTGCCGCGACCACGCCCTCGCCGTCGCCGAGCCGTACGGCATCTGGGGTGGCATGTCGGAGACCGAGCGGGAGATGTACACGAGGCAACGACGGCGGAAGGTCGCTGTGTGAGGCGGTCACCCGCCCCGTGATGACGCCGTCAGGTCGTGACCATGTCAACACCGTCATGGTCGTGACCATGTCGACACGACCGTGACGGTACGACCGGGAGGCCGGTTGGAGGAGATGCGTCGATACGACGAAGGCCCCGCAGGGAATGCGAACATTCCTTGCGGGGCCTCGCTGTATTCGTGCCGTCCGGAACGACTTTCACGTCCGGCTCGACCTACGGACCCGCCGGGCGGCGGGTCCGCGGCCCTGACCGGTCGCTCAGTGCGCGTGACCGTGGCCGTGCCCGGCCTCGGCCTCTTCCTCCGGCTTGTCGACGACGGCGCTCTCGGTGGTGAGCACCATGCGTGCCACCGACGCGGCGTTGACGACAGCGGAGCGCGTCACCTTCACCGGGTCGACGACGCCCTCGGCGACGAGGTCGCCGTAGGAGAGGGTCGCGGCGTTGAAGCCCTGACCGCTCTCCTCGACCTTGCTCACGACCACCGCACCGTCGATGCCGGCGTTCGTGGCGATCCAGTACAGCGGCGCGGTGAGCGCGGTGCGCAGCGCGGCGACGCCCGTGGCGGCGTCGCCGGAAAGGGACGCCTGGAGCTCCTCGAGCGAGCGTGCGGCCTGCACGAGAGCCGACCCGCCACCGGGGACGATGCCCTCCTCGATGGCCGCCTTCGCGGCGTTGACTGCGTCCTCGACGCGGAACTTGCGCTCCTTGAGGTCCGTCTCGGTCGCCGCACCCACACGGATGACGGCGACGCCACCGGCGAGCTTCGCGAGGCGCTCTTCGAGCTTCTCGCGGTCCCAGTCGGACTCGGTGGCCTCGATCTCACGACGCAGCTGAGCGGCGCGCGCCTCGATGTCCTCGGCGGTACCGGCACCGTCGACGATCGTGGTGCTGTCCTTCGTGACGACGACGCGGCGGGCCGAGCCGAGCAGGTCGAGTCCGGCCTCCTTGAGGGACAGACCCAGATCGGAGTTGATGACCGTACCCGCGGTGACGACGGCGAGGTCTTCGAGGAAGGCCTTCCGGCGATCACCGAAGTACGGAGCCTTGACGGCAACGGCCTTGAGGGTCTTGCGGATCGCGTTGACCACCAGGGTCGACAGCGGCTCGCCCTCGATGTCCTCGGCGATGATCAGGACCGGCTTGCCGGACTCTGCGATCTTCTCGAGGAGCGGGAGGAAGTCGGGAAGCGAGCTGATCTTCTCGCGGTACAGCAGGACGAGCGCGTCCTCGAGGACGGCTTCCTGCGCGTCGATGTCCGTGATGAAGTAGGGCGACAGGAAGCCCTTGTCGAACTGCACGCCCTCGGTGACGACCAGTTCGGTGCTCAGCGTGGAGGATTCCTCGACGGTGACGACACCGTTCTCCCCGACTCGGGTCAGCGCCTCGCCGACCATCTCACCGATCTCCTCGTCGCGCGAGGACACGGTGGCGACCTGCGCGATGGCGGTCTTGCCCTCGACGGGAGTTGCGGCAGCGAGCAGAGCCTCGCTCACCTTGTCGGCACCCTGGGCGATACCGGCACCGAGCGCGATCGGATTGGCGCCTGCGGCAACGTTCTTCAGGCCGGCCTTGACGAGCGCCTGGGCGAGAACGGTCGCGGTGGTGGTGCCGTCACCCGCGACGTCGTTGGTCTTGGTCGCGACACTCTTGACGAGCTGGGCGCCGAGGTTCTCGAACGGATCCTCCAGCTCGATCTCACGGGCGATGCTCACACCGTCGTTCGTGACGGTGGGACCACCGAAGGCCTTGGCGAGCACGACGTGCCGGCCACGCGGGCCGAGCGTCACCTTGACGGCGTCGGCCAGCTGGTCGACACCGCGCTCGAGAGCCCGCCGCGCGGTCTCGTTGAACTCGATTTGCTTGGACATGTTCTGCGACTACTCCTGGACTCGGATGTTCCCCAACGTATTCCGCCCCGGGTCCGAAACGGGACACCGGGGCGGAATGCAAGCGGCCTACTTGGCGACGACAGCCAGGACGTCGCGCGCAGACAGGATCAGGTACTCCTCGCCGGCGTACTTGATCTCGGTTCCGCCGTACTTGCTGTAGATGACGACGTCGCCTTCCTTGACGTCCAACGGGATGCGCTTGTCGCCATCTTCGTCCCAGCGGCCGGGGCCGACGGCGACGACGGTGCCCTCCTGGGGCTTCTCCTTCGCCGTGTCCGGGATGACCAGGCCGGAGGCAGTCGTCGTCTCGGCCTCGTTGGCCTGGACGAGGATCTTGTCCTCGAGCGGCTTGATATTCACGCTCGCCACGATGAGCCCTCCACTTTCAGGGGTAATGGGGTCCGAGAACCGGTGTTCTCGAACACGGGTGTGTTCAGTCATCACGGTGACTCCGCACGCGTCCCGTCGTCGCGGGTGCCGGGCCGGCGCTCGGTGTCACTAGCACTCTATACACGAGAGTGCCAGCGCTCAAGAGCAACGGGTGCAAACACGCCGACCTGCGTGGAACCCGACGTCATGTTACGGTTGAATAACGGAAACCCATGAGCGTGATCGTTCGGTGACCTCAGCCGAGGTAGGCCCTGGACGCCTGGTCGTCGATCACGCACGGAAGGTGAACAATGCCCACGTCGCTCGGCATCTCCGTCGGCGCCTCCGGCGTCGGCTCGGCCCTGCGCGTCGATGCTGCACACGCGCCCACAACGGAATTCCGCAGACTCGCCTCCGAGTCGCAGCCCGGGCGCGATCTCGGAGATCTCGTCTTCGACGCCGTCTCGCTCACGTCTCCTCGCGGGACCGCCCGCGGAGCCGACAGTCCCGACATCATCACGGTCGCATACCGCACCGAGGAACAGGCGAACGAGATCCGCACGGCCGCCGAGCGGACGGGCCACATGGTCCGCCTCGTTCCGGAGACCACCGCCGCCCTCGAATACCTCTACACCGTGGGGGTCCGTCGCGAACCCGGCGCGATCGCGCTCGTGGACATCGGAGCCACCGGCACGACCGTCTCCGTCCTCGACCGCGAGACCGGCACCCTGCTGCGGTCCGCACGTACCGAGACCGTCGGCGGCGACGCCCTGACCGCACGTGTGCTCGATCATGTCCGCAACGCCACCGAGCGGATGCGCACCCGGAGGCAGATCGACCCCGGCCTGCTGGCGGCCCGGTGCCAGGGCGCCCAGGAGGCACTCTCCTCGGCGACGACGACCCGCATCGACATCGCCGAAGCCGGTCCCGACGCGACGGTCACCCTCACCCGAGCGCAACTGGACGAACTGACGACCGATCTCGCCGACGAAGCGGCGGCGTTCACGCGGCGCATCTGCTCGAGCACCGATCCGGTCCCCGAGACCATGGCCCTCATCGGGGGCGCGGCCGCCTCCCCCGTCCTCGCCGCGGCGATCTCGGCGGAGTTCGACGGCGAGATCGTCACCGTCCCCGAACCGGGAGCGGCTGCCGCGATCGGTGCGGCGCTGTCGGCCGATTCCCCGTCCTCGGTCGGATACACCGTGGTCGGCGCCCTGTCGCGCACCGGCAACCGGTCCTCGGGTCGTGTCTCCGGTGCGGTCGCCGGGCTCCTGGTGCTCAGTGCGATCATGGCCGGCTTCGCCACCCAGCACTTCACCGAACGCGACAGCAGCGACGCCCAGGTGTCGCCGCGTTTCACGAGCGGCGACGTCCCCACGCAGGAGGCCGGTCCCAGCGAGTCGGCCGTCCCGTCCCACGACCCGCCGCCCGAACCCGTGACGTCCCGGAGCACCCAGGACGCACCCGCGCCGACGACGGTTCCCTGGCCGTTGCCGACCGTCGAGCACACCGTTCCGTCGACCCAGGATCCGTGGCCCACTGTGCCCGAGTCATCGAGCACCACCGTGACACCCACGCCGATCGATCAGGTGCCGACCCCCGGGTCGACAGCGAAGGAAGAGTCCGACACGGACCGACCGTTCACGTCGCCGGATTCCGAGACCGCACCGAGGCCCGATCCGGACACCACGGCTCCGGACACGACCGCTCCGGACACCACGGCTCCCGACACGACGGCTCCCGACACCACCGAGCCGACCACGCCGCCGGAGACGACGAGCCCTGCGCCCACCGATCCGGAGACGACCGAACCGAGCACCGATGTGAGCCCGACACCCCCGTCGACCACATCGCCGACCGAGACGCCGTCCGCGTCGTCCACCGGCGCATATCCGACCGACGTGTCCTCCACGATCGCGTCCGTCACGGAGGAGGGCACGACCGTGCCGTCCACCGGACAGACCACGACGGGGGAAACGACCACCGGGGAGACCACCACCGGATCCGGGACCTCGGAGATCGCCCCCACCTAGGCAGCGCGCCCCTCCTCGGGTGGGGGTCGGTCGGGACGGTCAGGCCACGACCTGCGACACCGACACCGACAGGCCCGGATCCGTCGCAGCGCCCAGCGAGGACGGCTGCGCCCCCGCGGCGAGGAGATGCGCGCCCAGCGACGCGATCATGACGCCGTTGTCGGTGCACAGCTTCGGTCGCGGCACGCGCAGGGTGATACCCGCGGCAGTGCACCGTTCCTCGGCGAGTGCGCGCAACCGGCTGTTGGCGGTCGCTCCACCACCGAGGACGAGCGTGTCGACACCGAGATCCTGGGCGGCCCGCACAGCTTTCATGGTGAGCACGTCCGCCACCGCCTCCTGGAAGCCCGCGGCGACATCGGCGACCGGCACCGGCTCGCCCGCACGTTCCTTCGCTTCGACGAAGCGGGCCACCGCGGTCTTGAGACCGGAGAACGAGAAGTCGTGACGCGCGTCGCGCGGACCGGTCATACCCCGCGGAAAGACGACCGCGGAGGGGTCGCCCTGGCGGGCCAGCCTGTCGACCTCGGGACCGCCCGGATAACCGAGCCCCAGCAGTCGCGCGACCTTGTCGAAGGCCTCCCCGGCGGCGTCGTCGACGGTGGTGCCGAGTTCGACGATGGGTTTGCCGAGATGTTCGACGTGCAGCAGGTGGGTGTGACCACCGGAGACGAGCAGCGCCACGCAGGGCGGCATCGGTCCGTGCTCGAGGGTGTCGACCGCGACGTGGCCCGCGAGGTGGTTGATCGCGAAGAACGGCACGTTCCACGCTGCCGCGTAGGCCTTGGCGGCGGCGACACCGACGAGAAGTGCTCCCGCGAGACCCGGCCCGATGGTCACGCACACCGCGTCCGGCTTCTCGATCCCGGCCTCGTCGAGGGTGCGCCGCATCGTCGGCACCATGGCTTCGAGGTGGGCGCGGGATGCGATCTCCGGCACCACACCACCGAAGCGGGCGTGCTCGTCCACGCTCGACGCGACGGCGTCGGCCATCAGCTCGAGGGTGCCGTCACCCACCCAGCGGACGATGCCGACACCGGTCTCGTCGCACGAACTCTCGATGCCCATCACGACGGGGCGCTCGGGCAGCTCGAATCGGGGGCTGGTGGTGCTCACGCCGGTGACTCCTCTCGCGGATCCGGACGACGCATCGTGTACGCGTCCGCGCCGCTCGGCTGGTAGTAACGCTTCCTGGTTCCGACGATCTCGAAGCCCTCGCGCCGGTACAGGGCGATCGCCGCGTCGTTGTCGGTGCGCACCTCGAGGAAGACCGGCCCTCCCCAGCGGTCGGCGACGGCCAGCAACTCCCCCAGGAGGGCTCCGCCGATCCCCCGGCGGCGCGCCGCGGGGTCCACACCGATGGTGTGCACCTCGGATTCGGGTTCGATGGCCGTACCGAGTCGCGCGAGTCCCGCGTAACCGATCAGCCGGCCCTGCGGGTCGCGTGCCGCGAAGTAGCGGTTGTGGGGCGAGGCCAGCTCCGAACGGAAGGCGTCGGCGCTCCACGGGTCGTCGCCGGGGAACAGGATCTGTTCGAGTTCGGCGCAGCGGGGTGCATCCTCGGGGCGCAGTGCGTCGATGACGACCGCGTTCGCGGCGGCGGGATTCTCGTCGGCCGGATTCTCGTCGGGTGTGGCGTTCATGCTCGGCGGTTCGCGGTCTCCACCGCGTCGGGACGACGCAGGTACAGGGGCACGAGCGGCTCCGGTTCGGCGCCCGCGCGCAGGGCGTCGGCGGCGACGGTTACCAGGCCCGCCGGGGACGGCGTCTGCACGTCCACCGCCGGAAGGTCGAACAGCGCGACGTGCGACGACGAGCCCGCCACCCGCACCGACGGCTCGGCGGGCACGTCGGCGGGCTTGCGCACCTCGGGCCCTTCGACGCGGCGGCCGCCGGAATAGCGTGCCCAGTAGATCTCGCGACGACGGGCGTCGGTGACGACGAGCAGATCGTCGTCCGTACCGTGTTCCCGGTGGACGTCCGCGGCGATCGCGTCGAGGCTGCACACACCGTGCACGGGGATGCCGAGCGCATCACCGAAGGCCGCAGCAGTGGCCATGCCGACGCGGAGACCCGTGAACGGGCCGGGTCCGATGCCGACGACGATCGCGTCGAGATCGGTGGGGGCAGCGCCGGCCTCGGCGAGGCATTCGAGGATCTGCGGGGTGAGGACTTCGGCGTGCGCTCGCGGATTGTCGAGCACGCGCGCAGCGACCGTCTCGGGTCGGGCATCGTCCCGACCACGGTCGAGACGGACGACTCCCGAGGTCACGGCGGGGGTGGCGGTATCGACAGCGAGCACGAGCACGATGTACCAGCTTACCCCGCGCGACCTGCCCGGTCGGTGTGCAGTGACGGAAGCCACCGGCATGCGGGCTGCCGGTGGCTCAGCCGATCCATTCCCACGAGGCACGGCGGACGTCGGTGCCCGGGTCGCGCCGGAGCCGGACCCTCAGATGCCGTTCCGCGAGCTGTTCGACCAGGCCACCGCCCCATTCGACCACCACGACGGTGTCGGTCAGGTCGGTGTCGAGGTCGAGCGCGTCGAGTTCGTCGAGGGCGTTCGGTCCGTCGCCGAGACGGTAGGCGTCGACGTGGACGAGCCCGACCGGTTCGCGTCCCTCCGGACTACCGGGACGGTGTTCGCGGGCGATGACGAAGGTCGGGGAGGTCACGCGTCCCTCCACCCCGAGGCCGGCGGCGATTCCGCGGGTCAGTGCCGTCTTTCCCGCGCCGAGCGGCCCGTCGAGCACGACGAGGTCGCCGGCCCGCAGCTCGGCTGCAAGCCTGCGCCCGAACGCCTCGGTGTCCTCCACGGTCGGCAGTTCGATGGTCTGCTCCCCCACCTGCGGCCCACTCGATTGCGACTCACCCAATTGCGATCTGCCTTCCGTTCACTCCCTGCGTGAAACTCCGCTGGATCAGACGATCGAGGGCACGGTCGACCACCTCGGGGAACTCCAGCTGCACGAGGTGCCCGGCACCACGTACCCGCTTGAGTTCGACGTCGGGCAGTTCCTCCGCCAGCGCCTCGGAACTCGCGTACGGGATGACCATGTCGGCGTCGCCGGACAGCACCAGCACGGGCACGGTGCCCAGGACCGGAAGCGCCGCGGACTCGTCGTGCAGTTCGAGGGTGCGGAGGAAGTTGACGATGGTGAGCACCGACGTCTCGTCGAGCATCCGGTCGGACAACTTCACCAGGCGGGGGCTCACGACCGTGCCGTAGGACGCCGCACGCAGGATCGGTGTCACGACGGCACGGGCCGCGCCGCGCGCGAACTGCACGAATCCCGGTGCGGTACGCGCCGCGTACCGGAACGCGTCGATCACCGGGTTCTCGAGATTGCGTCCGATACCGGTCTTGCTGAGCCCTGCCGCGGTGGTCGCCAGGAGACCGACGCCCACGATGCGTTCACCGAACAGGTCGGGTCGCTGGGAGGCGAGCGCGATCGCGGTCATGCCGCCCATCGAGTGGCCCACCACCACCACCGGACCGGTGGGCGCGACCTCGTCGATCACCCGGCCCAGGTCGCGGCCGAGCTGCGCGATGGTGCACGTCGCGGCACCGGAGAAACCGGATTCGCCGTGACCACGCTGGTCGTAGAAGACGGCACGCACGTCACGTCCCCACTGTTCGCGCAGGTGGCGGTACTGCATATGCCAGGCCTGCATGCGCAGGCAGTAGCCGTGGACGAACACGACGGTGAGCGGAGCCAGGGCCGAGCCGCACTCGCGGACCACGAGCGGGACACCGCCCTCGGTGGTCACGATGCGGCGCGGGAGCCGGAGGATCTCGTCGAAGTCCTCGTTCTGATAGATCTCGTGGGCGGGCGCGCCCGCGGTCTTGACCGCGTACAGTCCCGCCGACGATGCGAGCGTCGCAAGGCTCGCACCGAGGAGTCCCATCCTGTTCACGAGGGACATGACGTCACGCTCCCTTCGCTCCGACATAGGTCCGGACGGTCCGTCCGCCGATGCCGGTCACGATCTCGTAGTTGATCGTGTCCAGCTTGTCGGCCCAGTCCTGGGCGTTCGGCTCTCCGTGACGCCCGTCACCGAAGAACAACGCCTCGTCGCCCTCGCTTACTCCTGCCCCATCGGGGCCGAGGTCGACGACGACCTGATCCATGCACACGCGCCCGATCTGCGGGCACCGGCGCCCGCCGAGCTGCACCTCGATGCGCCCGCTGAGATTGCGGCGGATCCCGTCCGCATATCCCATGGGCAGCAGCGCCACCGTCGTATCCGCGGGAGCAGTCCAGGTGTGCCCGTAGGACACGCCGTCTCCCGCCTTCACCTTCTTCACCAGCACCACCCTCGCCCGCACGGTCATCACCGGCCGGAAGCCCAGGTCGCCGAGTTCCGGGATCGGTGTCAACCCGTACATCGCAATTCCGGGCCGAACCATGTCGAATCGCAGGTCGGGACGGGTGACGGTGGCCGCGGAATTCGACAGGTGCACCACTTCGGGAGCCAGATGGTGCCGCCGCAGATCCGCGACGGCCTTGCTCAGCCGGTCGCGCTGCTCGGCGTTGCCCGGATGCTCGGGTTCGTCGCCGTGGGCGAGGTGCGAAAAGGCTCCACGCAGGCGCACGACACCTTCGGCCTGTGCCCGGCCCAGGTCGCGCAGCATGTCGTCCCACTCGTCGACGGCGACACCGTTGCGGTTGAGGCCGGTGTCGACCTTGACCGTGACGGTCGCGGTGACCCCGACCTGCCGCGCCACCTCGACGACGGCCGCGAGATGCCGCGGCGAGGACAGGCCCAGTTCGACCCCGGCCTCGACGGCGGGAGCGAAATCGGAGTCGGCGGTGTGCAGCCACGACAGGATCGGAGCCTCGATACCCGCGGCGCGGAGTTCGAGGGCCTCGCCGAGCGTCGTCACACCCAGTTCGCGGGCGCCTGCGGCGAGCGCGGCACGCGCGACCGGCACGGCCCCGTGGTTGTAGGCGTCGGCCTTGACGACGGCCATGACCGCAGCCGGACCCGCGTACTCCCGGAGCGCTCGTACGTTCTCCGCCACGGCATCGAGATCGATGACGGCTTCGGCTTGGGGAAGGACGGTACGTGCAGGTCGCGGGGTGCGTTGGGTCGTGGTCACGTCTGTCGATCCTGCCACTGTGCCGTCGGACGCCGACGTCGTGTCCCCGTGTGCCACGTCACGATTCGGCAATGTGGGTGCGCAGCAGACGAATCGAGTCGCCGAGTCGCGAGAGGATCGCGCTCGCCGAGGTCGGCGCCGCTCCGGGGGACTCCGGGTCCTGCGCGGCCAGGTTCGCGGCGAGGGCGTGGGCCCGAGCACCGGCCGCCGCGGCCAGGTCCACCGGCATGCCCGACGAGAGCAACGACCCGATGACACCGGCCAACACGTCCCCGGCACCCGCGGTCGACGCCCACGACCCGCCCGCATCATTGACGAAGACATGCCCGTCGGGCCGTGCCACGAGCGTCGCGCGCCCCTTGAGCAGCACGTGCACTCCCCAGTCGGCGGCGAGGGAACGTACCGCCGCGACCCGGTCCGGTTCGGGGCGGTTCCCGGTCAGGCGTGCGAACTCGCCGGCGTGCGGGGTGAGCAGGGTGTGCGCGGACCGGCCCCGCACGAGACCGGGTTCGCGGGCGAGGAGCGTGAGTCCGTCGGCGTCGACGAGCACCGGCAGGTCGGTGGCGAGGATGTCGCGCAGGTTCGCGCAGGCCTCATCGTCGGTACCGGCACCCGGCCCCACGACCCAGGCCTGCACCCGCCCGGTCTCGGCCACCGAGGGCGACACGACGACCTCGGGGAACCGCGCGAGCACCTCGGAGGCACCCGACCCGGCGTAGCGCACCATGCCGGAGGTCGCGGCGACGGCCGCTCCCGTGCACAGCACACCCGCCCCCGGATACCGGGCGCTGCCGGCACGGATACCCACCACACCCTGGGAGTACTTGTCGTCCTCGGCGCCCGGCACCGGCCAGATCGCGCCGATCTCGGACGGTTCCGCCGCGACCAGCCCGGCCTCCGGGAGTGTGAGTCCGATGTCGACGAGTTCGACGCGACCGCAGCGCGCGGCGGCGAGTGCATGGACCGGCTTGTAGGCGCCGAAGGTGACGGTCACCGTGGCCGTGATCGCCGGTCCGTCGACGGCACCGGTATCGGGGTCGACACCGCTCGGG
>NZ_JBKFBA010000003.1:73497-77038 GCF_053345925.1 Rhodococcus sp. C26F | reverse complement strand
ACGGCGATGATCGGCGCGGTGATCTCGTCCACGACCGCGGCCGCCGCCGGTCGTAGCGGGCCGCGCCCGGAGATGCCGACGATGCCGTCGAGCACGAGGTCCGGGTCGCCGACGTGCTCTGAAGTCGCCGGGACGATCCGCCCGCCGGCCTTCCGCAGTGCCCGCAGACCCGCGGGGTGCGCCCGGTCGGGGTCGAGCAGCAGTGCCGTGACGGACACGCCGCGGTGGCGCAGGAAAGTTCCTGCCCACAGCGCGTCGCCGCCGTTGTCGCCGGACCCGACGAGCAGGCTCACCCGCCGACCGGCGATCCCACCGGTGCGTTCACGCAGTTCGGAAGCCACGACCCGCGCGAGTCCGTAGGCCGCGCGCCGCATGAGGGTTCCCTCGGGGAGAGACTCCAGCAGCGGCGCCTCCGCCGCACGGACCACGTCGGACGGGTGAAAACTGCGCATCGTCCCTCCTGCACCGGCGGGTGGGCCGCTATTCGACGGTGACCGACTTCGCGAGGTTGCGGGGCTTGTCGACGTCGTATCCGCGGGCCTGCGCGACCTCCGCGGCGAAGACCTGCAACGGCACGGTCGACAGCAGCGGCTGCAGCAGCGACGGCGACGACGGGATCTCGACGAGGTGATCGGCGAACGGCCGGACCGTCTCGTCGCCCTCCTCGGCGATGACGACGGTGACGGCTCCGCGGGCCTGGATCTCGCGGATGTTGCTGAGCAGCTTGCTGTGCAGCACGGCGCGGCCCTTCGGCGACGGCATGACGACGATGACGGGCAGTCCGTCCTCGATCAGCGCGATCGGGCCGTGCTTGAGCTCACCGGCCGCAAAACCCTCGGCGTGCATGTACGCCAGTTCCTTGAGCTTGAGCGCACCCTCGAGCGCGACCGGGTAGCCCACGTGCCGACCGAGGAACAGCACGGCCGGCGAGGCCGACAGCTCCCGCGCCAGCGCCCGCACCGGCTCCATGCCGGTCAGCAGCTCGGCGATCTTCTCCGGCATCGCCGCCAGGTCCTGGTACTCGCGGGCCACCTCGTCGGGATACTTCGTGCCGCGTGCCTGCGCCAGCGCCAGACCCACGAGGTAGTTCGCGGCCATCTGCGCCAGGAACGCCTTCGTCGAGGCCACACCGATCTCCGGGCCGGTGCGGGTGTAGAGCACCGCGTCGGCCTCCCGCGGGATCTGCGCGCCGTTGGTGTTGCACACCGCCAGCACCCGCGCCTTCTGATCCTTGGCGTGCCGGACCGCTTCGAGGGTGTCGGCGGTCTCACCGGACTGCGAGATCGCCACGACCAGCGTGGACCGGTCGAGCACCGGATCGCGGTAGCGGAACTCCGAGGCCAGCTCGACCTCGACGGGCAGGCGGGTCCAGTGCTCGATCGCATACTTGGCGACCAGGCCCGAGTGGTACGAGCTGCCGCAGGCGACGACGAACACCTTGTCGATGTCGCGCAGTTCCTGATCGGACAGGCGCTGCTCGTCGAGCACGATGCACCCGTCGACGAAGTGACCGCGCAGGGTGTCGGCGACCGCGGCCGGCTGCTCCTCGATCTCCTTGAGCATGAAGTAGTCGTGGCCGCCCTTCTCGGCGGCGGCGAGATCCCAGTCGATAGTGAACGGACGCGTCGCCACGTCGGTGTTGCCGTGGAAGTCGGTGACCTCGTAGGAGTTGTTCGTGATCACCACGACCTGGTCCTGACCGAGCTCGACCGCCTCCCGGGTGAACTCGATGAACGCCGCGACGTCCGAGGCGATGAACATCTCACCGTCGCCGACCCCGACGACCAGCGGCGTCGACCGGCGCGCCGCGACGATCGTGCCCGGATGGTCGGCGTGGGCGAAGACCAGCGTGAACGCACCCTGCAGGCGGCGCAGTACACTGCGGGCGCTGTCGACGAAGTTGCCCGCCGTCGGGCCCTCGGCGTAGGCGCGGGCCACCAGGTGCACCGCGACCTCGGTGTCGGTGTCGCTGGCCAGCTCCACACCCGACTTCTCGAGCTCCTCACGCAGCGGCGCGAAGTTCTCGATGATGCCGTTGTGCACCACCGCGACCTTGCCGGTCGCGTCGCGATGCGGGTGCGCATTGCGGTCGGTGGGACGACCGTGGGTGGCCCACCGGGTGTGCCCCATCCCCGCGGTACCGGCGAAGTGCTCCTCGCCGATCTCGGCGAGCTCGGCCTCCAGATTGACCAGCCGCCCCGCCTTCCGCTCGACGGCCAGACCACCCTTGCCGTCGAGGATGGCGATTCCCGCCGAGTCGTAACCCCGGTACTCCATCCGCCGCAGCGCTTCCACCACGACGTCGAGAGCACGACGGTGCCCGACATAGCCCACGATTCCGCACATGCCTAGCAGGGTACTGGTCGACCCCCGCCCGGGAACAACACACCGGTGAGCCCGTACACGTGCATCGGGGCACGCCGTCCGGTACGCACCGACCCCGGCGGGCAGCGCCATCCGCTAACGTTCAGGCCGTGGCGGCGAACCCCAAGAAACTGGCTCAGGAACTCTCCCGGCGCGGCCCGCACTCGGTGCTGCGCGGCGACCTGGCGCTCGCCGGTCAGCCGGGTGTCGTGTACACCCCCGCGGAAGGCTTCGACCTGCCCGCGATCGCGTTCGGGCACGGCTGGCTCACCGGGGTCACGAAGTACACGAAGCTCTTCGAGCACCTCGCGTCCTGGGGAATCGTGGTGGGCGCGCCCAACACCGAGCGCGGACCGGTGCCGTCAGCGATCGGGTTGTCGACCGACCTGCTCACCACCCTCGACATCTGCACCGGCGTGCGTCTCGGTACCGGGCGGATCAGTGTCCATCCGTCGAAGCTCGCGCTGGTGGGTCACGGTTCGGGTGCCGGGGCGGCGGTGCTCGCCGCAGCGAGGCGTGAGGTCGCGGCCGTCGCTGCGCTCTACCCCTCGCCCGTCTCCCCCGCCGCCTCCGAGGCTGCGGGCCGCGTGCGGGCACCGGGCCTCGTCCTCGTCGGTGAGAAGAGCATCGGGTCGATGACCAGCGACGCCGTCGCGGTCGCCCGGGAGTGGGGCAGCGACGACGTGCAGCTGCGGGTCGTCGACAAGGCCAACGACGAAGGACTCGTCGAGGGGCGCCGCCTGCTCGGAGCTCTCGGCGTCGGTGGTGCCGAGCGTCGCACGCAGGACCGCACTCGTGCGCTGCTCACCGGCTTCCTGCTGCACCGTCTCACGGGCGACAAGACGTACGCGATCTTCTCCGACCTCACCACCGAGCTGCCCGGCTCCACGGTGATCTCCGACCCCGACGTCGTCGATCGCGATCTCGGCACGCAGGTCAACCTGCTCCTCGGGCGCTGACGCACCGTCGTTCCGTCGTTCGCGTCACAGCGGTCCGGCTTCTGCGAGCACGACTCCCGCATCGCCCTCGTCGTTCTCGTCCTGCCGGTGGTCGTCCTCGACCGGTCCTGAGGCATGTTCGCGTCTGCGTTCGCCCGGGCGGATCCCGGGAACCGTCAGCAGTGCACCTTGATTCGGCGGATCGCTCGGTCCGTGCTGCATCGACCCGTCGTCGACGA